>DZAT01000154.1 GCA_022736205.1 Thiomicrospira cyclica | reverse complement strand
ACCACCCACCCGCATTGGTTTCATCAACGACCTTATGATCGTGCGGGATGCGACACTTAGCCACAGAAAAAAAAGGCTCAAAGCGTCAATTCTTAGAATCAAAATGATACTCCAAAGACATCTCAACTTCCCACAAATCATTATGTATAAACCGTTTAGTGAGAATACACACAGACTTACTTAACCCTATCACCACTGCCCTTACCTGAAACGGTCATGAAAATGTATTTAAAATAATCGAGCATGGTAAGCGTAGCGATCATCCTTGCATCAGTCTCGGCAAGTAAGTTAGGCGTGGACATATCAATTTCATTTAACTGCGCCAAACCGGTAATACCGGGACGTACAACGTAAACCCCTAATGCACTGCGGGCATCTAGCAAATCTTGCTGATTAAACAAGCCTGGACGAGGCCCGACTAAGCTCATTTCGCCATTAATTACATTCCATAGTTGAGGCAGTTCATCGAGCTTTGTTTTACGTAAAAAAGCACCAAACTTGGTAATAGAACTGGAACTGGCTAAATGCGTAGCGACTGAAGCAGTATCTTTCTTCATAGTACGAAACTTCACCAAGGTAAAGGGCTTTTTATGTTTCCCTACTCGTTCTTGGAAAAATAGGGGGGAACCTGTATCAAACAAGCCAATGAGGTACAAAATAAACAAGATAGGAAAGCCAAGCACAAGGCCTACTAAAGAAAATAAAACATCAAATAGTCTAATCAATGTACTACTCCATCATCATATGTAATTGCTCATCAATGGTCACCACAGGCGACCAGCCCAACAAGCTTTTGGCTTTACTGCTATCTACTTGTAAATTGCCAAATAATCGATTAGCCATGGCTCCCTTACCCAATAGTTTAGCGACAAAGTTCATTAGGCTAACAGGGATGGGTAGCAGGCGGGCGGGCACACCATAAACCCTAGCTACGCGGCGTAACAACTCGGTGGTAGAAATATCTTCGCCATCTGAGATTAAAAAAGTTTGATTCGCGGCCTGTGGATGCACACAGCACAGCTGCATGAAGCTAATAAGATTTTTCAACGCCACTAACGAACGTTGGTTAGGCACAGCCCCCAAGGGCAAAGGCACGCCAATTTTGACCCAACGCACCATACTGGCAAAATTGCCTTTAACGCCTTTACCATAGACGAGAGGTGGGCGAATAATGACTACCTCTAACCCGGTTTGTAAAGCAATGGCTTTCAATCCATGCTCAGCTTCGTATTTTGAAAGACCATAAGGATCAATTGGATTGTGCCGATCATCAGGAGAAAAAGGCTTGCCTTCTTCAGTCCATTCACCATTAACTTTTATGGAGCTTATAAAGACAAACCGCCTCGCCCCTGCTTGCGCGGCTTGACGGGCTAAATTAAGCGTGGCGTGAGTATTCGCTATTCTGTAGACCGTTAACGGATCTTGAGAAACATCTTTCAAAACAAGAGCACGAGCAGCACAATGCACCACTACATCAACGCCCTGCAAGGCTTTCGACCAGTCTTGTGTAGCAGATAACTCCCCTACAACCACCTGTGAAACCTGCTGAGGGAGTTTGTCTGTGTGTTTTCTGACTGCCACTACGAAGTTTATATTCTTAACGAGAGCGTCATGCAAATAAGCAGAACCAATAAAGCCTGTACCGCCTGTGAGTAAAATCATGTCTTCACCTTCTAAGTACCCTAAAACATGGCTAGGAAATCAATCATTTCAAACGGCTTACCGTGAAATACCGGGGGGGGGTACTTGTCGATAAAACACCCGAGAGCCCATTCTATAGCGCTCTTGCCAATTGGTGAATGCTAGCTGTCGCATCCCGCACGATCATAAGGTCGTTGATGAAACAAATGCGGGTGGGTGGTGTAC
>DZAT01000153.1 GCA_022736205.1 Thiomicrospira cyclica | reverse complement strand
AATAAAAAACCGACCCTAAGGTCGGTTCATTATAAAGCATTCTGATTAAGAATTAAGGACGCATTGCAGGTCCGTCAATCTCTAAGCCATTGCTCATAAAAGATTCGTAGAATTCAAGTGCTTTTAATTCTTTACCATTTGCAGGAAAAGCATAGCCGCGAACTGATTCTAAACAACCAACATAACGCTGTTGTAGGCTAACAAGATCGTTGGCCGAAGAGCGATACGAAGGAAAATGTGTTGTGTGACCAACAATTGGTGATAACAATTCAGAGCGAATACGACGACCCGCACTAGAAACGTGACAGTTAGAACACGATTGATTTAATTGACCACGACGCGTATGGAATACCATCTCACCGAGTTTATAAGCCTCTAAAGCACCAGGAGAATTAATGGTTACATTAATCTTTTGTCCACGAGATTCATTAGCAAGATAAGCCAGAATTTTGGTCATATCCTTATCTTTGCCGCCAAAGGCGTAAGCTTTTTCATCATTTGCAGTACGACATTCATTAATGGCTTGATCTAGGTTAACGACTTCACCACGTCCATCATCGAATAATGGGTATTTAGCACGAAGTGTTTTCGTGTCGTTAAAACCAGGGCAACGTGCGTAAGTTTTACCATTGGCAAAGGGTTTCTTCCATAGTTTTTCGCCTGCTTCCAGATGATCTAGGTAGGCTGGAAACTCTTCAGAACCTTTGAATTGTGACATTTTATCGGGATCAAAAATGTTTGAACCAAAACGAAAGTCTTCGATTTTAAGCGAGTGACCTTCAAATTTAGTTGAACCATGTGCGTCCATAAAATATTTAACCAAAGCCTGACGATCGGCTTCAGGGTCTGTACTCGCTGAAACACCTGTAAAGGGAACGGCAAGTGCAAGAAATAGGGTGGTTGTGAGCAGTTTATTTTTCATTTTGATAACCCCCGAATGGGCCTAGATGTGGACTGTAAGGGGTGTGATGGATGAATATGTTCACACATATAGACATCCACCACAGAAACAGACAACGAAGTTAAGCTAAATCAGCTGTGCTTGTGCCAGAATCACCTTTGTTAGAAGTACAAGAAACTTCTAGTTTGTCACCAGCTTTGCCAGTAACTTTAAATGCAAGGAATGGGTTCTGAGAAACCGCACCAGACCATTCAGCAACCATTACTGGTGTGCCGTTTAATTTAGCAGTAATTTCGTTGATGAAGTCAGCTGGGTAAACTTCGCCAGTTGCTTTGTTTTTACGAACACCAGATTCCATAGGGTGCTTGAATAGCGCCTTAACTTCGAAAGCGTCGCCTTTGTTTTCGGCTTTTAAACGGAAAGAAATGTCAGCCATGATGGTGAATCCTTATAAAATTACTGTATTGCTATTAATGAAAAAAAGATAACCGAATTAACCGCCACAGCCGCCAATTGTTACTTTTACTTCGCTCTTAGTCTTGTACAGCTTGCCACCTGCCTTAACCACAGCAACTACGTCTTGCGTTTCGCCCATTTTGACACGGACAGCAGCAAAACCAACAGCGCCACCAGATAACTTGTAGGTACAAGCTAATGGAACTGGATTCTTAGCAACGAAAATAGCAATTGATTCAACACCTTTCATGCCAGTCGCGTCAACTTCAACTGGTACAACAGCACCGTTTTCAGCGATTGCAGGTGCTTTAAGCTTGATGTCAGCAGAATCAGTAGCGCCATTAGCGCCGAATACAGCAGACATGCCTTCTTCGATCGATTTTGTTTTGAATGCAGCTTCATTGTAAGCAGCTAAAACAGTGTTAGGCGCTAGAATGCCAGCACTAACAGCAACTGCAGTTGCGCTAGTAGCCAAACCAGCTTTTAGGAAAGTTCTGCGTTTCATGCTTAGGTTTCTCCTTAGCGAGA
>DZAT01000152.1 GCA_022736205.1 Thiomicrospira cyclica | reverse complement strand
GTATAGCCTTTACCCGACATGCAACGCGTCACGTAAGCCACACGCTCACCCTCATTGGCATCTAGCGTTTCAAAGCGCATATGCGACTGATAATGACTAACGTAACGCTCCTCGCGCCCGTTATAAACACGACGGCCATAAACGGGCACTTGCACCCAATAAGGTTGCTGAATCCATTTGCTCGGAAATAACGGCGTTGCTTCCTGAACGCACACATTGTAATCCGTATCGTGTTGTTTTTGATTAGAAACAACACCATCCTTAAACGCAACCGTCCGACCACAGGCGCCTAAGAATAACAGCGTAACAATGACAACAATAAACCGAATAATCATTTAACCCTCACAACGCTTATGACAATTGCCACTGGTGCCTATTGTGACATAAGGCTGGTTCTAATAATCCACTTCACCTTTGAATTTTTCTTTCATCATTTCTCATCCCTAAAATCTATTCTAATGATAATGGTTTCTATTTACATTTGATATCTATTTATTTACAATAGTGAAAACGATTAACAGGAGAGAACAAAATGATTCAGATAGCCAGTAATCAGGTAACTGTATCTCTTTCGGCTGAAAAACTATTGCAGCTCATGACTTCTGGTGCTTTGTGTGTTGCCGACTTAACACCAATTGATGGCGTGTCGCACAGCCTGCTGCGCCATATCGCTCTAGAAGCCTGTTATACAAAACTCAATGGTCATGGTAATGATTGTCAAAACTGTCACTCAAAAGAATTGTGTCAAGGGCAGTCCGCTGCAATGAATCAACAAGGTGTTGTCAGGGTAAGCAACCTGTCATTTAGCCTACATTAACGACTCCTTAGGCATGGATATCTACACAATTTTTCAGGCTCTTGCCATCCGTGCAAAATCTTTTAACACGTCAATAGTGGGAATATCTAAGTGCCCGTCATTCCCGCGAAAGTGGGAATCTACCTTCTTAATTTTAAGGATCCCCGCCTACGCGAGGATGACGAAAATGTGGTTTTTAGAGGTGCGCATTGTTCATGCGGGCGTGCAGTACGTGTTGCGCATCACCAAAGAGAATCAGTTGATTTTGACCAAGTAGTGTTAGAATTAAAACAATACATAGTTATTCGGGTAAACGCATGGAAAAGTTTTTTAATACGTCAGGACCGATCAACGCAAAAGATCATTACAGCTTAGATCCATTAACCCGTATCGACTGGGATGAAATTCATCATTTAATCGTCAATAAGCGTTATTTTGTTTTGCACGCTCCGCGCCAGACAGGAAAAACATCGGCATTGCTTGCCATGATGAAAATCTTAAACGACAGTGGTAATTATGCCTGTGCTTATGCCAATATCGAAGGCGCGCAAGGAGCGCGTGGCGATAGCGTGAAAGGAATTGATGCGATTTGCGATGCCGTTGCGAGTTCGATCAATCTTTATCTTAACGATGATCGTGTTTACGAATGGTTAAACGCTGTCGGGCGAACAAAATCAACACAAGATAAATTGCGTCAATTATTAGCTTATTGGGCAACAACAAGCAAAAAGCCCACTGTTTTATTGTTAGACGAAGTCGATGCCCTCATTGGCGATACACTTATTTCGTTGTTGCGTCAAATTCGTGCTGGCTATGCCCAGCGCCCCGAAGCTTTTCCACAAAGCTTAATTTTATGTGGTGTGCGTGATGTACGCGATTACCGCATGCATCAAGGCGATGGCGAAGTGATTACAGGCGGCAGCGCCTTTAACATCAAAGCGAAATCTTTGTCTATGGGGAATTTTAGTGAAGCAGAAACAAAAGCGTTAATATTGCAACACACGACAGATACTGGGCAAGTATTTGAAGAGCGCATTTTCCCTGAGTTATGGCTTGATACCAAAGGTCAGCCTTGGTTGGTCAATGCGC
>DZAT01000151.1 GCA_022736205.1 Thiomicrospira cyclica | reverse complement strand
GTTTTTATTAAACACTTTATACCACAATGCCACATAACTATATATTTTCTGGTCTTGGTCATGCTTTTGGCGAACATCAGGTCAGCAATCAAGAATTGGAACAAGCCATCGAAAAAGGTTACCTCAAAAACTTTAATGGGTCTCGAATTCAACAAAGCGATAATTACAAGGCTGCATTATTAAAAGAGCCCGACTTAACCCCTTTTAGATATATGGCCGAGCACAAAATGGGTTTTAAAACCCGTTGCCATGTGGTGCCTTTCCCGCCCAGCAAAGCCCAATACGCCACTGCAAAAAACGCTTTAGATTTAGCCGTTGAAGCGGTTCAAATGGCCATAGACGACTCGGGCATACATGCCGAAGATGTATCGGCTTGGTTGGTTAGTACGGCAACGCCTCACGAGCAGGCACCTGGATTAGCCGAAACGCTTAAAGCTTACTTTGTCAATTTTGAGAATCAAACCGAAACCATGAGCTTGACTTCTGCTTGTGGCGGTTTTAACTACAATTTAGAACGCGGCATCGATTATTTAAAAACCCATGTTCAAGCCCAACACGTGGTGATTTGCCATACCGAGGTCATGTCGGAATTGTTAATCGAAACGACCGAATTTGTTCCATTTGTGACTTTTGCCGACGCAGCCGCAGCTGTCATTTTAAGCAAAGTGGCTTCGACCAAACGCGAAGGCGTCATTGCAATAGTGAATTACGAAGACCCTCAAATGATTAATTTTCTGGGTGCTACTTCGAAGGGACGCATGTACATGCAAGCCAATATAATTAAAACCAGAGCTACCGAAAATTTAATCCGCAATTCGAAAGAAGTGCTCAAACTATCGCAATGGGACATCGACGAGCTCGATCACATTGTCCCTCATCAAACCGGACATGCCATTGTTCATGGCGTGGTGGAAGCCCTCGAATTGCCAATGAAAAAAGTTTTTCAAGAGATTCAATACGAAAAGGGAAATCTGTCAGGTGCCTCGATACCTGCCGCAATGAGTTGCTTGTTACAAAGCAAACGCTTACAAGTTGGCGATAAAATATTGACTGCAACGGCAGGTTTAGGTGGCGAAAACGGTGCGTTTACTTATATTGTTCCTCAAAAAACGCAACAATCGCATACTATTTTGTCTTTAAAAGATAAAATCTGTGTGGTGACTGGGGCATCGGGCGAAATTGGCCAAGCGGTGGCCAAAGAAGCGGCATCGAGGGGTGCAAGATTGGTTTTGCAATATCGTACGCCCAACGAAAAATTTACTCAGTTTGTCGAGTGGCTCAAATTAGAATATCAAACAGAAGTGGACGCTTATCTGTGCGATTTTTCTCAAGCAATCGAAGTCGAAAAATGGACTCAAACCATGATCGCACAGTATCCCGAAATCCATTATTTGGTGCATACAGCGGCGACTACCGGTAGTTTAAAACGCGCCACAGAAGTGGGCTTAAAAGAGTTTAAAATGGTAAGCCAAATTAATGAATGGGCACCCATTTTTATCACTAAAAAACTATTTCCATTGCTCAAAGAAACCATTTTGTATGTGGGTTCGGTAGCCGAAGATGCCGAGTTTTCGGGTTCGTCGGCCTATGTGGCATCGAAAAGAGCTTTGCATGGTTTTGCAGGCAGCTTTGCCCCATTGGCTCAAAAATCGGGTGTACGCAGCATTTATTATATGCCTGGTATTGTGAATGGTGGCATGGCCAAATACTTGAGCGACGACCAAAAAACAGCCAGCATGATGGCCATTGGCCAAAAGACAGCTACACCGCTCGAGCTTATTGCCCAACGAATGGTTAGTTCGCTGTACATCCCCAAAGTGCAAGGCACCCACAGCTCATACGAAGATTTGCTGACGGTCCGAAGAGACAGTTACCACGGCGATAACATTCATTATTCGATTTT
>DZAT01000071.1:7021-8158 GCA_022736205.1 Thiomicrospira cyclica | reverse complement strand
TAACAATGCATTAAAAGATGAAATTTCTCGCATGTATCGTCAATATCAAAACAAATGAGACTTATTCTGTTCTATTAAATTCTTTCCAGAAATACTTGACCATTACACCTTCATCTGCGAGATAATAGCAGACCTAAATCGTTTTTTGAGTGTTGTGGAGCTGTGTGTGGCGGGTATTGGTGTTTTAGGTGGAACCTTTGATCCGATTCATTTAGGACATTTGCGCTCAGCTTGGGATGTGGCGGATGCTTTGTCGCTTGATGCGATGCAGTTTGTGCCGAGTTATTTGCCCGTGCATCGAGACACGCCACAGGCATCGGTAGATCAACGACTCGCTATGGTGCGGTTGGCTATTGCCGATATGCCGAACTGGTCGGTGAGTGAATGCGAAATACGGCGTGGTGGTCCGTCTTATACTGTCGACACCCTAACATTATTAAGAAATCAAGTTGGATTGGATGTGCCAATTTGGCTATTATTGGGAAGTGATGCATTTGAGGGCTTTGTTCGTTGGCATCGTTGGCAGGAGATTTTGACTTTAGCCAACTTGGCGGTGATGGTTCGGGCAGGTGTGCCGCCTGTGGGGTGTATTGAAACACAGCGATTGTTACTTGATGGGCAAGGTGAGCTCGCCTCTGATTGTGCTGGTCAGATTAAGTTAGTGCCCGTTACGGTATTGGGTATTTCGGCGACACAAATTCGTGAAGCGGTGCGTGAAGGTCATGCACCGCATTTTTTAGTGATGCCTGCTGTTAGCGATTATATTCGTCAGCAGGGACTGTATCAAAAGGATAAGTAGAAGATTATGGATTCAAAAGTATTAGCTGATTTGGTCGTGAAGGGCTTAGATGATAGCAAGGCAAAATCAATTGTTTGCATGGACGTGCGTGGGCTAAGTAATGTCGCTGACTTTATGGTCATTGCGACGGCTACGTCAAACCGTCATGGTAAGTCGTCGGCAGATAAAGTTTGGGAAGCGAGTAAAGAAGCGGGCAATGTACCGATTGGTATGGAAGGTGAAGAGTCGGGTGAATGGGTATTGCTTGATTTGGGTGATGTGGTGGTTCATATTATGTTGGAGCAGACGCGCGCCTTGTATCAGTTAGAAAAGTTGTGGGATATGAAGACACGTCCAGT
>DZAT01000071.1:0-6921 GCA_022736205.1 Thiomicrospira cyclica | reverse complement strand
AGGTTTTAATATGCAATTACAAATGCTTTGTGTCGGTCAAAAAATGCCAGCGTGGATTAGCACAGGTTTTGATGAGTATGCGCCGCGTTTATCGGGGCAGTGCCGTCTTGTGCTCAAAGAAGTCGCGCCAGCCAAGCGAACCAAAGCAGGCGTTGCTGTTAAATATATGGAAGAAGAAGCGGTACGCATTGAGGCGGCAATGGTTGGCAACCCCATTCGCGTTGTTCTCGACGAGCATGGTGATGTGATTGATACCAAGGGCTTGGCAAAACGCTTAGATGGTTGGTTGCAGTCGGGTCGAGATGTGGTATTTGTCGTCGGTGGCCCTGATGGGCTTGCACTGAGTGTTAAAGCCAAAGCCGATTGGACGTGGTCTTTAACGCCGTTAACCTTGCCGCATCCGCTGGTGCGTGTGGTATTGGCAGAGCAATTGTATCGGGCGTGGTCACTGTTAAATAACCATCCTTACCATCGTGAATGATATGTTTTACCTAGCTTCAGCATCCCCGCGTCGTACCGAGCTGCTAACGCAGCTCGGTGTTACGCATCAGATCAAAATATCTGACGTTCCTGAGGTTCGTTTAGCGAGCGAAACGGCTTTGGCATATGGTTATCGTGTCAGCATGGATAAAGCCTTAGCCGTGCAAGCTTTGGTCGATGCTGGTGATTGGGTGTTAGCTGCCGATACCGAAGTGTTAGTCGATGACGAAACCTTAGGTAAACCCAAAGATGAAGCACATTTTATGACTATGATGCACCGCTTGTCGGGAAAAACGCATGCGGTGCAAACGGTCATTGCACTGGTTCGCGGAGAATCGCGTTGGCAAAACCATCAATTGAGTTTATTAACCTTTCGAACATTAACCGATGATGAATTGCGCGATTATTGGGCAACGGGTGAGCCGATTGGTAAAGCGGGTGGTTATGCGATTCAGGGCAAAGCAGCACGTTGGGTCAGTCAGTTTTCGGGTAGTCATTCGGGGGTGATGGGACTGCCACTTTATGAATGCGATCAATTGCTAAGCTTAGCAGGATGGACTTCATGCAATTAGCAACAGAAGAAAAAGTATTGGTTAACGTCACGCCACGAGAAACGCGCGTGGCGTGGATTGAAAATGGTGTGTTACAAGAAGTCTGGGTCGAGCGTGCGAGTAAGCGAGGCTTGGTCGGTAATTTGTACCGTGGACGCGTGGCGCGGGTATTGCCTGGTATGCAGGCAGCTTTTGTGAATATTGGGTTAGATAAAGCTGCCTTTTTGCACGTGTCGGATGTTTGCATTAAACCTGTTGGAGCAGGCGAAGACTGTAGTGAAGAAATCGCCAAGTTGTTGCACGATGGTCAAGAAATTCTGGTGCAGGTCATTAAAGATCCTTTAGGTTCTAAAGGCGCTCGTGTGACCATGAATATTACCTTGCCTTCGCATTTGTTGGTGCATTTGCCACGCGAAAAAACCATCGGTGTCAGCCAACGCATCGAGTCATCAGCAGAGCGTGACCGCTTGCGTTCGATTATCGAACAGTGGACAGCCAGTGCCGAGATGGGTGGTGGGTTTATTGTGCGTACCGTTGCCGAAGGTGCCGATGAGCAGGAGCTCATCGACGATATGCGTTTTTTACAAAAGCTTTGGCATAGCATCGAAGAAGAAAAGCGCAAGTTGCGCGGTCCTGCTTTGGTGCATGAAGATCAGCCGCTGTATTTGCGCGTGATTCGAGATGTGCCACACGAACGGATTGAATCGGTACGAGTCGATTCTCGCGAAACCTTTTTACGTATGCAGCAGTTTGCTGCTGATTATGTGCCTGACCTAGTGGCGCGTATCGAGCACTATCAAGGTGAGCGTCCCATTTTTGACTTGTACTCGGTCGAAGACGAAATTCAAAAAGCCCTAGAGCCTAAAGTACCCCTAAAGTCGGGCGGTTACCTCATTATCGATCAAACCGAAGCCATGACCACGATTGATGTGAATACGGGCGCTTTTGTTGGCAGTCGTAATTTAGAAGAAACCATTTTTAGAACCAATTTAGAAGCATCACAAGCCATTGCGCGTCAGTTACGATTGCGTAACTTGGGTGGCATTATTATTCTCGATTTTATCGATATGGTCGTGGAGTCTCACAAAGAACAGGTACTGCACGCACTGGAGCGCGCTTTGGCGAAAGATAGAACCAAAAGTACGGTTAGTCAGCTAACTTCTTTAGGACTGGTCGAAATGACGCGTAAGCGCACCCGAGAGAGTTTGGTGAATACCTTATGCGAACCTTGTCCTGTCTGTCAGGGTAGGGCGGTTATTAAATCGTTGGAAACACTCACCTACGATATTTTTCGTGAAATTACGCGTATGGCGCGTCAGTTCGATACCACTAGGTTGTTGGTGATTGCCCATGAGCGCGTGGTTACACGCATGATGGAGGAGGAGTCTAGTAGCATCGCTGAGTTGGAGTCCTTTATTGGTAAGTCGTTATCGTTTCAGGTTGATATGCAGTATTCGCCAGAGCAGTTCGACGTGGTGATGTTGTAATGCCTAAGTGGTTAAAACGCATTTTTTTATGGCACGGTCATTTGGTGTTATGGTCGGTGGCGCTGATTGCGCTGTTTTGGCTTGTTTTGGTTTTAACACTACAATTTCTGGGAAGTCGCCCCCAGTCGTTGTACACCTTGGCAGAGATGGCTGGGGTGCAGTTAGAAATTGGTCAGTTTTCGGCGAACACCCGTCCACTCGCTTCGGCTGTTGGTCTTGCCTTAGATAAGGTTAAGCTGTCTTGGATTGGTGGTCAGTTAGAAATTGACCATGTCGAAGGCGATATTAACCTGTGGAATTTACTGACCCCTGATTTGGCTGTCGGTAAAAAAATGCGCATTCATCAGCTCAAGCTTGTATTAGATACGGAAGCTCAGACGGCTTCGGTTAGCAATCCCTTAGCTAATCCATGGCTTCGATTGTGGGAAGATACCGCTATTGATGATAGTCAAGTTATTTGGCAAGCGGATGCGCCTTGGATGTTGAATAACATTGAGATTAAGCTGTCGCGTCAAGCGCAATGGCAAGCAGATTTTAAGGGTGTTATGCACTACCCAGGTTGGCCAGCAACACCCGTCACAGCGCAGGCAACCATCAGTCATCAGTTTGGTTTTTATCCCAAGGTTCAGTTTGAAGGTTCTGCTGTACCTGGCAATATGGTGCTCTTAGGTCAACATTACGACTTTAAGTTTAAGTTGCTGGGGAATTGGAATGCAGAGGATTTTCAGGCCGATTTGACGATTGATGCCAACAGCGTCGCAGAAGACGGTCAGCAGCTAACGCATCGTATGCTGGGTCATTTATATAGTG
The DNA here is from genome assembly GCA_022736205.1 of Thiomicrospira cyclica. Classification (GTDB taxonomy): domain Bacteria; phylum Pseudomonadota; class Gammaproteobacteria; order Thiomicrospirales; family Thiomicrospiraceae. Next base: position 3,593 of record DZAT01000071.1, on the reverse strand, counting down.
ATGATTTGTTGATGTGGGACATGAGTGTTCAGCAATTATTCGTTGGCAGTGAAAGAATAGAACTACCCGTTTGGCCAAGATTAACCGTTCATCCGCAAACGGGGGCGGTGTTATTGCTTAATCAAGTAAGGTTGGCTCCCGATGGCAGTTGGTTGAAGTCGATGCCAGCAAATGTACAGCAAGCGTGGCAGTTGTGGCAACCCGAATTATGGTTGAATCAGCTGAGTTTGCACTGGGGCGTTGATGGTGGGCTTGATGCCATTCGTGGCGGTATTGATTTGCTGCGCTGGACACCGACGCACGGTATTCCTGGTATGGACTTGCGCCAGCTAACGTTTGATTACCACCCTAAAGACGGCAGGCTAGCGGTAATCCCATTGGGTGAGCGTAACCTGCTTTGGCAGTTTGCTAATGGTCAAACATTACCAATAACTGCTGATCCGCTGGTATTGCGTCTTAATCCCGATATGCCTTTTAGTGATTGGTCAATACCAAGTTGGCAAATACGTGTTGGTGATGTTGCGCTCAGCGTTATTGCTGATGTACATGCCGATAAACCCATGCAATTACAGCTTGCTTTGACGGCAACCAAATTGAGTGATGTGATTCACTTGTTACCAATGGATCAGTTTTCGGAGCCATTACAACGCTGGTTAAAGATCGCATTTAAAGAAGGTTCAGATGTTCAGGGAAAACTACGCTTTGATGGCGAACTGAGCCAGCTACTATCAGGACAATTAACCGATGATAATTTTGTGGTGACGGCGCAGGCGAAAGGGGTCACGTTACAATACGATAAAGACTATCCGCCGCTAACCCAAGCGGATGCTGCATTATCATGGCGTAATCATCGTCTCATTATTGAATCCAAACAGGCTCGCATTAATGGTGGTTTTGCTGAAAACATTAAAGCAGAAGTCTTATATTTGCCGAATAATCAAATTGCCTTACGTGTAAATGGGCAAATGAAAGCAGACTTAGGTCAAGTGCAAGGTTTTTTACAAGTTTCTCCTTTGGCAAAAGCGTTAGGACTTATCGATACGCTTAAAAACGCAAAATTGGCTGGAGCGGCTTCAGGGCAATTGTCTCTATGGCTTCCTTTAGATGGTTTTAGTGATGCAGAGCGCAAACCTCGTGTACGTGGGGTGCTGTCGACTCAGGCAGCAGCGGTTGATTATGGTGTCTTGTCACTAACCTCACTGTCTGGCAAGGTACTGTTTTCAGAAACAGCACTGGATGCATCTAATTTGATTGGACAATGGCAAGGCGGGGATGTTCAGGCACGCATCGTAACGCAAGAAAAAGGGCAAGTTGCTGTTAAAGTAACAGCTAGTACGCCGACAAATCAAGCTGGTATTACAAGCGGGTTTTTAGATTGGCGTGCTGATGTTAAAATCAGCAATGACGGCAAAATATCTGCACAAGTGACAGGTAATCAAAAGCGTCTTGCCGTATCGCTTCCTGAACCCTTTTATAAAAAGCAAGGACAAGAAAGACCTTGGCAATTGCAAGCCAGTTTGACTGATGGAACCCTTCAAGCACGCTTTAGCGACGAAAAATGGCGACTGGATACGCGCGTCAATGTTGCTCAAACCGATTGGCAATGGCAGTCTTTATCACTGGTCTCACGTGAGATTAAAGCTAAAAATAGCCAGTCTGCTATCGACATACAATTAGCGCAAGCCTCCTTAGATGAGTGGTTATCATGGTTAGACGATGTATCTGGAACGGATGCCAAAATCCCCTTGCCAGAGCAAGGACAACTATCAGTAGCTCGCTTAACCTTTTTCGAGCAGTCTTTTGATCAGCTCGAAGCCAAGTGGCAAAGAGGCGACGATAAAACCACGATTCAATTTCAGTCGCCACAGGCATCAGGGCAATTGCTAACGACAACGACTGAGTCGGAATTACGTCTGGATAAGTTGTTTTGGCAGCGTCGCGTTAAGTCTGCTGCCGAAAAACTGACACAGCCTCTGCCTGTCTGTCAAAAGCCGACGCAGAAACCTTGGCGTCCATTGCGTGTTGATATCGCGCTTTTAAAGTTAGAAACCACGCGTCAAGAGATGAAAACGCTTACCTCGTTGACCAATCTTCATGGGTTGCTGACGCAAGAAGGAAAAACCAGACACATTAAAGATATTCAGCTTCAATCGGGCAGCCTTAAAGCGAGTGGTGTTTGGGAATGGAACTTGTCTGAAAATAAATCCAACCTATTTTTTAAAGCAAGAGCAGACAAGGCAACGGACATGACTGCTTTATGGGGGTTAGATAAAACTGTTGAAGGCGGCAGTGCCGATATTGAGGCGATGCTTAGTTGGGATGGCGGTTTGGATTGCTTAGACACCCGTTTGTTGCACGGTGATCTTAAATTGCGTGCCGATGATGGTGCACTATCCGATACCAGCCCAGGGTTAGCTCGGTTGTTTGGCTTGTTAAGTTTTGATGCTTTTACCCGTCGCCTTAAAATTGGTTTAGGAGATGTGGTTAATCGGGGCATGGCTTACGACAAAATTGAAGCGACGGCTGCCTTGTCGAAAGGCATACTGCAATTAAATCAGCTTCAACTTGATGGTCCTTCTGTGCGCATGGTGCTTAAAGGGAATACCGATTTAGTTGGTGAAACGCACGAGCTTGATGCCGCTGTAACTCCTTTGGTCGGCGATAGTATTCCGACCATGGCATTACTGTCTGGGGTTTCACCGATAACCGCTATTGGGGTTTACCTACTGCAAAAAATCGTACCACCATTAAGTGGTAATTTATTTACTTTCGATTATCGTATTACGGGTGGTTGGGATAGTCCCGTCTTGACCGAAGTCGTAGGCACACAAAGTGCCCAATAATCAACTTCGCTTGGCTTGGATACAACACGCGGCTACGGCAAATGTTGATGCTAATCTTTCTCATATCGAACAGAAGTTACAGCGATTGTCAGTGCAAAAGCCAGATATTGTCGTCTTGCCAGAAGCCTTTGCTTGGTTGTCTCGAGACTTAAGTCAAATGAAGACGGTAGTAGAAGATTTGGGAGAAGGTCGCTTACAAGCACATTGTCAACGTTGGGCACAAGAACTCGGGTGTTATCTCATTGCAGGTAGCTTGCCTTTGCGCATCGAGGGTCAGGTTTATGCCACGCTGTGCGTATTTAATCCCAAAGGTGAGTTAGAAACTCATTATTGTAAAAATCACTTGTTTTCGGTCGTCACGCCTCATGGGGTGCACTACCGTGAAAGCGATTTTTTTAACGCAGGAACAGCGCCTGTTATTTGGCATAGTCTTTGGGGGAAAGTTGGCTTAGCGATTTGTTTCGACTTGCGCTTTCCTGCCATGTTTCGTGGTTATGCCCAACAAGGTGTGCGCCTCACGATTTTGCCCGCAGCGTTTACGCAAGAAACAGGGCAAGCACATTGGCACACGCTGGTGCGTGCTCGTGCCATCGAAAACCAAATGGTTATTTTGGCTGTTAATCAAGTGGGTGAGCATCAACAAGGGCTGCAAAGTTACGGTCATTCATTGCTTGTCGATGCATGGGGCGAGGTGCTCGTTGATAGCGGTGATTGTCCAGCCGTTGGTTGCTACAACGTCGACTTATCGCC
>DZAT01000070.1 GCA_022736205.1 Thiomicrospira cyclica | reverse complement strand
CAGTTTTTAACATAGGGAAGCCAAGGGCTTCACGACGGGCAACATAGGCTTCTGCTACTTGCTTTGCCATGGCGCGAACGCGACCAATAAAGCGTTGGCGCTCGGTAACCGAAATGGCTTTGCGTGCATCGAGCAGGTTAAAACTGTGCGATGCCAAAACAACTTGTTCATAAGCAGGTAGGGGTAAATCTTGAGTAATTAAGCTGTTAAAAGCGGTTTCGCAATCGTCGAATGCTTTGAATAATACCTCGGTATTGGCATGCTCGAAATTATAAGTCGACATTTCCACTTCGTTTTGGTGGAAGACATCGCCATATGTCACTTTGCCCTGAGGACCTTCCACCCAAGTGAGGTCGTAAACGCTATCGACACCTTGTAGGTACATAGCAATACGTTCAAGTCCATAAGTGATTTCGCCAGCGACAGGGCGGCATTCTAGTCCGCCGACTTGTTGGAAGTAGGTGAATTGAGTTACTTCCATGCCGTTTAGCCAAACTTCCCAACCTAAACCCCAAGCCCCTAATGTGGGTGACTCCCAGTTGTCTTCGACAAAACGAATATCATGCACCTTGCGATCAACGCCCATCATTTCCAGCGACTGCAAATAAAGGTCTTGGATATTGTCGGGTGATGGTTTGAGCAATACTTGGAATTGATAGTAATGTTGTAAACGGTTTGGGTTTTCACCATAGCGACCGTCCGTCGGACGACGACAAGGCTGTACGTAAGCAGTACGCCAAGGCTCTGGGCCGAGTGCGCGCAAGAAGGTTGCTGAGTGGAAAGTTCCTGCACCCATTGGCATATCGTAGGGCTGAATCAGCACACAACCTTGTTGTGCCCAAAATTCTTGTAGGGCAGCAATGAGCCCCTGAAAGGTCTTAATATTGTGTTTAGGGGTGGCAGATGACACGGTCAAAGCTCCAGCTTACAGAATGAGACGAACATTTTAGCACAGTCATTAAGTCTGCTACACCTTTGCATTGTGACGCTTATCACAGTTATAATGGCAAGATATTATTGTCCAACCCATAGGCGATCCCTGCATGATGGCAAAGAATTCATCACAATCAACACTTTGGCGCAGTTTAACCCTGACGACCTTGTTTGGTTTAACGGGGCTGGTAGCGCTCGTTTCGTTACCGATTGAAGCGAATCTTCCGATACAAACCTTCGAACTTCCTTTACCTACCCCGACAGCAGACATTGCTGCTATTGATGACTTGGTCGATCCTGAAGCCGATTTGGTTAGCCAGTGGGTTGAAGTGAAGAATGGTGATAACCTCGGCATTATCATGGAGCGGGCTGGCGCGGGTTTTAGTGTCGCTAAGCAAATTATGGCAAGTCCAAACGGTGAACATTTCAATAAGTTGCGTGCTGGCACACACATGGAACTCAAGTTTGACGAAAACAACCAGCTTGTTGCCTTAAATTACCACTTCTCAACGCTCAATATTGTTTCTGCTGAACGTACCGATAACGGCTTTGCCGTACAACAGATTATCAAGCCAGTCGAAAGCCGCATTGTGAGTTACACGGGTACGATTGATAATTCGTTATATATCGATGGACGTAAGGCGGGCATGCAAGTCCAGCAAATTATGGATATGGCAGACATCTTCGCTTGGGATATCGACTTTGGTCGCGAAATCCAGCCTGGAACCGCATTCAATGCCATTTTCGATGTGCCTTTTGCCGATGGAAAAGCAGCTGGAACAGGTAAGCTGTTAGCGGCTCGTATCACCATTGGTAAGGATGAGCATACGGCTTTTTGGCATAAAGTGGGCGGTGCGAATGCTTACTTTAACAAAGATGGTAATAGCCTACGTAAAGCCTTTAACCGTAACCCTGTCGATTATGTGCGCATCACCTCTGGCTTTAGCAAGGCGCGTTTTCATCCTGTGTTGCACGAGATACGAGCGCATAAAGGCGTTGATTATGGCGCACCGATCGGTACACCAATTCATGCCACAGGCGATGGTAAAATCACCATGCGTGGCTGGAGTGGTGGTTATGGCAACATGATTACCATTCAACACGGACAAACCTATTCGACCGTTTATGGGCATATGTCGAAGTTTGGTGCTTATCAGGCTGGTGCTAACGTTAAGCAGGGCGATGTGATTGGCTATGTGGGGATGACAGGTTTGGCTTCGGGTCCACATTTGCATTATGAGTTCCGTATTAAAGGTCAACACGTTGATCCGTTGGGTGTTAAGCTTACCGAAGCCATTCCGATTGCTGCCAAAGAAAAGCCACTTTTTATGAAGCAGGTTGTGGCAATGACCGAACGCATGAGTTTGCCCATTCTGGATGATGTCGCTACGGATGTCGCTGAAGCAGCAACACAAAATACTGCGGCACTCGCAAACTTTGAGTAGTTGATCAAATGTTGACGCTGGGAGTGTTGTCAGGTACCAGCGTTGATGCCATTGATGTGGCATTAGTTGACTGGTCGGGACAGTTGCCAGTTCTGGTTGCATATGCAGAGCTGCCTTGGTCAGAGCCATTGCGTCAGCAGCTTCTTGCTTTACCCGAACGTGGTCACCTTTCGTTATCCGAGTTTGGTTGCTTGCATACTGCCTGTGGGCAAGCCTTTGGGCAAGCGATTATCTCTTTTTGCGATCAATATTGCCTTCATCTTGCCGATATTCGTGCGATTGGTTCGCACGGTCAGACAGTTTGGCATCAGCCACAGGGCGAACATCCTTTTAGTTTGCAAATTGGGCATCCTGCCTTTATTGCCAAGCAAACGGGAATCACCACCGTCGCAGATTTTCGTATGGATGATATTGCCCTCGGTGGGCAAGGTGCGCCCTTAGCGCCTGCTTTTCATGCTCAGTTGTTTCGCGACGAAACGCAAACGGTCGGTGTCCTCAATTTAGGCGGTATTGCCAATTTAACGCTGTTGCGTCCGAATCAGCCAGCAGTGGGTTTTGATACAGGTCCTGCCAATACCTTGTTGGATGCGTGGTATCGCACGCATCACGAAGGGCAGGGCTATGATCGAGCTGGGGCTTGGGCATCAACAGCGCCTGTGGATGCTGATTTATTGGCACAATGGCTAACCCATCCTTATTTTGTTCAGCCTTATCCCAAAAGTACTGGGCGTGAAGACTTTTCGTTCCAGTGGTTGCAGCCGCATCGTTTAGCGCATTACGATCCTGCCGTTGTGCAGAGTAGTTTGTTACAGTTAACGGTTGAAAGTGTTGCGCGTGCATGGGCGGAACACAGTGTTTCTGGTCAGTTGTGGCTATGTGGTGGCGGGGCGTTAAATACGGAGCTTGTGCGTAGGCTGCGTTTGCGTTTGCCAGACTGTCAGATTGGATTAACCGATGACTTGGGATATCCGATTCAAACGTTAGAGGCGATGCTGTTTGCATGGCTGGCCAAACAGCGCCTAGACGAAATTCCTGTTGATTTGATGACGATTACGGGGAGTGCACGTCCTGTTATTCTTGGTGGTGTTTGGTCAGGCTTATAAACTGGCTTCTAACGCGCTCAATTGTTCTGCCTGATATTCGTTTAATAATGCGGTAATGGTTTCATCCATATCGCCTTGCATGATGCTATCTAGTTTATACAAGGTCAAGTTGATACGATGGTCGGTCATGCGTCCCTGTGGGAAGTTGTAGGTGCGGATGCGCTCACTGCGATCGCCACTGCCGACCAAGCTTTTACGTGCTTCGGAAATTTCTTTTGCTTGTTTGCTTTCGTTGGCGGCATTAATGCGTGATGCTAACAATGCCATCGCTTTAGCGCGGTTTTTGTGCTGCGAACGTTCTGCCTGACACTCAACCACTACGCCCGTTGGGATGTGGGTAATACGTACGGCCGAGTCAGTTTTGTTAATATGCTGACCACCTGCACCGCTAGAGCGGTAGGTATCGACTCTTAAATCTTCGCTACGCAGCTCTACGGCTTGCACTGCTTCTGATTCGGGCAAGATGGCGACAGTCGCCGCCGAGGTGTGTACGCGCCCTTGCGCTTCGGTGACAGGAACCCGCTGTACACGATGTGCGCCTGACTCGAACTTGAGTTTAGCATATGCGCCATCGCCTTCGATGCGGGCAATGATCTCTTTGTAACCGCCATGCTCGCCATCTTGCTCACTGACGACTTCTACACGCCAGCCTTGACGCTCGGCATAACGCGAGTACATGCGGAATAAATCACCTGCAAAAATAGCCGCTTCATCGCCACCTGTACCAGCACGTACTTCTAAATAGATGTTAGCATCGTCATTCGGGTCGCGCGGAATAAGTAGGGTACGCAAATCTTGCTCGAGTGTTTCGAGCTTGGCTTTTAGCGCGGGAAGCTCTTCTTGTGCCATGGCTTTAAGGTCACTGTCGCCACTGTCAATCCAGTCGAAAGCGTCTTTCAGGTCTTGTTCGCATTGTAAAAAAGCATGCCAAGCATTGCTCAGGGGGGTGAGCTGCGCGTGTTCTTTACTGAGTGTACGAAACCGTTTGTTATCATTATGAATATCAGGATCAGCAAGAAGGTGATCGAGTTCTTGTAGGCGTTCGCTGGCCTGTTCTAGGCGCAGGCGGATACTGTCTTTCATGCGCGTTTCTCGGGTATTAGTAAGGTGCGGGCGGTTTGGAGTAAATGATCACCGCCACCATTACCTGCTTCTCGTATGCCGAGACAGGGTGTATGGGTGAGTTTATTGGTTAGTTGATGGGCAAACTTTTTCAGTACCGTTTCGCTGTCATGCCCTGCATGAAGTTCTTTTAGTGCATGTGCTAGGGCTTCATCACGTAAGTGTTCGGCATGATGACGATAATCACGAATGAGCGGTGAGGCATCGGACAACAATCGCCATTGCTGCATAAAGTGGTCGGCTTTGAGTTGTACAATATCTTCTGCTTCGGCAGCAGCTTGGGCGCGACTGTTACGGTTTTCTTCGACAATACCCGTTAGATCATCGACGGTGTACAAATACACGTCTTCGAGTTTGCCAACTTCTGCTTCGATGTCGCGCGGGACGGCAATATCGACCATCAACATGGGTTTGTGTTTGCGTTTTTTAAGGGCGCTTTCGACCGCGCCTTTGCCCAAAATGGGCAGCGTGCTGGCGGTAGAGGATATGACAATATCAGCTTCGTGCAAGTGATTGGGGATTTCGCTTAGATTAATAGCATAGCCGCTCACCTCTTGCGCCAATAAACTCGCATTAGCAAGGGTACGATTAGCAATAATGATTTGCTTTACCCCTTGCTCTTTTAAGTGGCGAGCGGCCAGTTCGATGGTTTGACCTGCGCCGATGAGTAATACGGTTTGCCCCGATAAGTCACCAAAAATTTGTCGAGCTAGGGTAACGGCAGCAAAGGCAACAGAAACAGGGTTAGCGCCAATGGCGGTTTCGGTACGAACCTGTTTAGCGGTATTAAACACATGCTGAAATAATCGGTCGAGTAAGCCGTTAAGGGTGTTGGCTTCGCGTGAAAAAGCATATGCATCTTTCATTTGACCGAGAATTTGTGGTTCGCCCAATACCAGTGAATTGAGTCCGCTGGCAACACGGTTGATGTGCACAATCGCATCGCGTCCGCTGTGCACATAAACATATGGCGTTAGCGTATCTTGTGGCAGTAAAAAGAATTGATGCAACCAGTTCATCAGTTGTGCCTGATCTTCATTGCGATGACTACAATAAAGTTCGGTTCGATTACAGGTAGATAAAATCGCACAACCCTGTGTCAAGCCAAACTCACGCAGCTGTTTGAGTGCTTGCACCAGCCTATCGGGTGGAAAAGCAACCTGTTCACGAATATTAACAGGGGCTGTTTGATAGTTAATGCCCAGAGCGGTTAGGCTTTGATGATTCGCATAATTGGGCATAATTGGGCATGTCTTTATTGTTTTTTCTTGTTAAAATGAAAAGCCTTAGCAGCTATAAACTGTTCGAATGTGTCAATTGTCTAAAAATAAAGCGGGTTTTGCAAGAATTATGGCTAAAACAGAGGCAATAAAACTGCCAATCCAATTTGGGGTATTGATATTATCGGTAAGCGGACTGATTGGCTGCGCCTCGATCGGCGATATAACGTCGACCCAAGTGCAGCAAAAACCAGCGCCAAATGTGCTTGCTGATGTCCAGTCGCCACAAGTACAGGTAAAAAAACAGTCTTTATCGGCAGATCAGGTATACCGTGTGCTTGCAGCAGAGTCTTTGGCGACTAAGGGGCAAATCGGTGCGGCCGCTAACGTTTATTTAGATCTGGTTGAGCGCTATGGCGATTCTGGACTGGCGCAACGCGCTTACGAATTGGCCAGTCAGTCGGGCAGCAGTTCGTTATTAGCGTTGGCAAGTAAATTAAATACTGATCGTAACCCTGACTTTATCGAGTCATGGCAAGTTCAGGTGGTATTACAATTGCGTGCTAAAAATGTACCTGCTGCAATTAGCGCGTGGACATCCTTTTATCAACACAGTCGCGAAAAAGGGGTGAGTGAAAAAGAAATTTTCTTATCGACTGCAACCTTAGCGCAAGATGATATGGATGCGCCAACATTGCTCAGTTTTAGTGAACAGTTGGCGGCTACCTATCCGTCGGTATATGCTGAGTTTTCTCATATTATGTTGTTGGCAGCTGCAGATTCGATGAGCGTGGCCTTTGATCGCATCGAGCTGGCAAACGCACGCTATCCTAACCAGCCAGAACTGGCACAGCTGACAGCCTCTTTAGCGGTAAAGTTAGCAAACGGAAGGGGCGTGGCGTGGTTAGTCCGTTACTGGCAAACCCACCCTGAGGACTTGGTTGTCGGAGAACAACTTGGGCGTGTTTATGTCGCTTTGGCGCAATTGCCTGCAGCACAAGCGCATTTTAAAGCGGTTTTGCTGCAACATCCGCAGGCAGCATCGGTACAGATGTCTTTAGCGTTGGTTTGTTTAGAGCTGAAACAGGCTGAAGAGGCAGAGCGTTTGCTGACCCCTCTAGCGCTAGACAGACGCTATGCTGATATGGCACGTTATTATCTCGGTCAGTCGTTGTACCTTCAAAACAAAACAGCAGATGCGCTCACTGTCTGGACACAAGTGCAGCAAGGAGAGTATCGATTAGATGCTTTGATATGGCGTGCGCAAGTGTTATCGAAACAAAATAAGTTGGCACAAGCACAAGCGTTATTATCTGAATTTAAAGCGGTAGATGAGAGCGAATCAGGTCGCTTGTTGCGTGCTCGCGTTCAGCTTTATGTGATGATGCGTCAACCCAAGGACGCATTAAAGCTGCTAGACAATGCGATCTTTTCTGAGCCAGATGATGGTGAGTTGTGGCAAGAGCGTGCCAATATCAAGTTTGAGCAGGGGGATGGCGTTGGTTTTGAGCAAGATATGCGTCAGGCAATCGCCTTATCACCAAACGATGCCGATATGCTTAATGCGCTAGGTTACTATTTAGCCGATAACAAAAAGAAATTGATCGAGGCGCGTCAATTGATCGAAAAAGCAGATAGCCTAGCACCGAATAAGCACTATATTAATGATAGTTTGGGTTGGGTTGCCTATCGAGAAGGTAAATTACCAGAAGCGGAAGCCTTGTTGGCAAAGGCATACGCCTTAAAAGCTGATGCTGAAGTTTTGCGTCATTGGATAACCGTGCTGTTGGCGCAAGGTAACAAAGCACGCGCACAAGAATTGACCGCACGTGAGGCAAAACAGTTTGCCGATGATGCTGTTTTAGTAAAGTTCTTGCGTCAAATGTCACTTACACCTTGACCAGATGTGAAATGATCACTATAATGGCGCGTTCATATTGAATTTTTTTGATTTCCAGGAGTTTGGAAACATGTACGCCGTAATTAAAACTGGTGGCAAGCAGTACCGCGTTAGCGAAGGCGAGTACTTGCGTGTAGAAACGCTTAATGCTGAAGCTGGTAGTGAAATTTCTTTTGATCAAGTAATGTTGGTCGGTTCTGGTGATAGCGTTAAGGTGGGTACACCTTTAGTTGCTGGCGCTGTGGTTAAAGGTCTTGTTGAAGAGCACGGTCGTGGTGATAAGATTATCATCATCAAGTTCCGTCGTCGTAAGCACTACCGTAAAAAGCAGGGTCACCGTCAGAACTTCACTCAAATCAGAATCACAAGCATCACTGCTTAATCGATAGGGGAGTTAATACTCATGGCACATAAGAAAGCGGCGGGTTCCTCTCGCAACGGTCGCGACTCAGAAAGTAAGCGACTTGGTGTTAAAATGTACGG
>DZAT01000069.1 GCA_022736205.1 Thiomicrospira cyclica | reverse complement strand
AGGCTCAAATAAAGAAACGGGATGCTTCGCTTTCCCGTTTTTTTTTGTTGTGTGCTAGCGTACAATCATCAAAAGCCTGAACGTGCTTTGTGTTATTTCATTCATTATTTATTGCTAAAGGGGTTTTATGCTAAGTAGCATCATTCTTGCCGCTGGAAAAGGAACGCGTATGCGTTCGGTATTGCCTAAAGTATTGCAGCCTTTGGGTTGTCGTCCTTTGCTACATCATGTGATTGCAACAGCGCAAAGCTTGTCTTTGCGTCAGACCATTGTTGTGGCGGGTTTTGGTATTGATGCCGTTAAAGCCTCTTGTGCGAAGATGGATGTGAGTTGGGCAGAGCAAGCGCAACAGTTGGGTACAGGGCATGCGGTAGCACAAGCGATTGATATGATTCGTGATGATGAAACGGCATTGATTTTATACGGTGATGTGCCGTTAATTCATGCAGCGACCTTGCAGCGCTTAGTCGATTTGGTTGATCGTGACCATCCGTTGGCATTGCTGACCATTCATTTAGATAATCCCACTGGTTATGGTCGGGTGGTGCGTAATAAGTCCCATAAAATGCTGAGTATTGTTGAGGAAAAAGACGCGACGGAGCAGCAAAAGACGATTGGTGAAGTTAATACGGGTATTATGGCAGTTAAAGGTATTAACCTTCGTCGGTGGCTGGCTAACCTTAAAAACAGTAATGCACAGGGTGAGTATTATTTGACGGATGTTATCGCGATGGCGGTTGAAGATGGCTTTATGGTTAAATCGACAGAAGCCATGAATGAAATGGAAGTATTAGGGGTTAATGACAAGATTCAGCTTGCCAGTTTGGAGCGCATGTTGCAACAAGAAAATGTGACACAGCTGTTGAAGGCAGGTGTGACGGTGCTTGATCCCGCACGTTGTGATGTTCGTGGTACGATTGAGGTCGGTATGGATGTGTCGATTGATGTGAATGTGGTGATGTCGGGCAAGGTGGTGTTAGGGAATAACGTTAGCATCGGTGCTGGCTGTGTGTTAACCAATGTAACCTTAGGCGATGGTGTGACGCTTTTGCCTTACTCAGTTCTCGAAGATTGCGTGATTGGTGCTGATTCTCGCGTGGGTCCTTTTGCACGCGTTCGCCCAGGTACGGTAACGCAAGATCATGCGCATATTGGTAATTTCGTCGAATTAAAAAATGCTCAGTTGGGTAGCGGTGCTAAAGTTAATCATTTAAGTTATGTGGGCGATGCGACGGTGGGTGCGAAAGTGAACATTGGTGCGGGCACGATTACTTGTAATTACGATGGGGTCAATAAATATCGCACGGTGATTGGTGAAGGGGCGTTTGTCGGATCTAACACCGCATTAGTTGCGCCCGTGACGATCGGTGCGGGTGCGACCATCGGTGCTGGTTCTGTCGTGACGAAAGATGCGCCTGAGGACAAACTCACCTTGGCGCGTGCCAAGCAGCTGACGATAGACAGTTGGCAACGCCCGGTAAAGAAATAAATCTCCCCTAACCCATCTTTGATAAAGAGGGGCACAATCGGCTCCCCTTTTATAAAAGGGGGATTGAGGGAGATTCTGATATTTAAGAATTTTTGGAGTTAAGAAAGTATGTGCGGAATTGTTGGTGGTGTTGCGGAGCGTAATGTTGTTCCTATTTTGATCGAAGGCTTACGTCGTTTAGAGTATCGTGGTTATGATTCGGCTGGTTTGGCGGTGTTAAACGACAAGGGTATCGAGCGTGCGCGTGCCGTCGGTAAAGTGCAGAATCTTGCAGACTTGGTTGCTGAAGAAGGAGTTTCTGGCGTTTACGGGATTGCCCATACCCGTTGGGCAACACACGGTAAGCCTGCTGAACGTAATGCGCATCCGCATGTGTCGGAAAATCGTATTGTGTTGGTACACAATGGCATTATCGAAAATGCGTTTGAGTTGCGCGAAATCATGCAGGCCGAAGGCGTCGAGTTTACTTCCGAAACCGATACCGAAGTGGTTGTGCATTTGTTGGCTAAGGTCAGTAAAACAGAGTCGGATTGGCTGCAAGCGGTTAAGCAAACTTTAGCGCAATTGCATGGCTCTTTTGCTTTAGCGATTATGAATAAAGACATTGCTGGACGTTTAATTGTGGCGCGACAGGGTAGTCCTTTAGTGATTGGCATGGGCTTTGGCGAAACCTTTGTTGCCTCTGATCAAATGGCGTTATTGCCTGTTACGCAGCAGTTTATCTTTTTGGAAGAGGGTGATGTTGCCGATATTACCCGTGAGTCTTTAGAAATTTATGATAAAGATTGGCAGTTGATGAGCAAGGCTGCTCGTCCTGTGGTACAGAGTAATTTAACGAACGACTCGGTCAGTAAGGGCGAGTATCGCCACTTCATGCTCAAAGAAGTTCATGAACAACCGAGTTTGATTGCGGAATCGCTGGAAGGACGTTTATTGTCTAATGGCGTGGTGACAAACTTGTTAGGACCAGACTCGGATGAGATGTTGCGCTCTATTGAGGCGATTAAGGTAGTTGGTTGTGGTACGAGCTTTTTGTCGGGTGAAGTGTCTCGCTATTGGTTAGAGTATTTGGTCGATATGCCGTGCCAAGTCGAGATTGCCAGTGAGTTCCGTTACCGTCAGCCGTCGATGTTTCACAATACCCTGATGGTGTTTATTTCTCAGTCGGGAGAAACAGCTGATACCTTGTCTGCCATGCGCGAAGCGAAAGCACGCGGCTTTAAGACGCTGGCAGTGGTCAATGTGCCAGAAAGTTCGATGGTGCGTGAAGCAGATATGGTGTTGCTCACCCGTGCAGGTCGCGAAATGTCGGTGGCATCGACCAAGGGCTTTACCACGCAGTTGGTCGCGATGATGTTGTTGGTTTTGGCAGTCGGTAAGGCAAAAGGCACCATGTCGCTTGAAGTGGCACAACTGTTGGTTAATGAGCTTCGTGCTTTGCCAGATACCTTGCGTCAGGTACTGCTTAAGGATGGTGAGATTCAAGAAATGGCGCAGAAGTTGGCATTGAAAGACAATGCGATGTTTTTGGGTCGTGGCTTTATGTATCCGATTGCCGAAGAGGGTGCATTAAAGATGAAAGAGCTGTCTTACATCCATGCCGAAGCTTATCCTGCAGGCGAGTTAAAGCATGGTCCACTGGCGTTGATCGATGAGAAAATGCCCGTGGTATCAGTTGCGCCTAACGATGTGTTGTGGGCAAAACTCAAGTCGAACCTTGAAGAAGTGTCGGCGCGTGGTGGTGAACTGTTTGTGTTCTCAGCGGAGGGCATGATCGACCCAAGCGAATTTGAGCATGCGCGTTACCATAATATCTGTTTGCCGATTCAACTGACCTCATTAGCGCCCGTGGCTTATGTCGTGCCTTTGCAGTTGCTGGCTTACCATACTGCGGTCATTCGTGGTACCGATGTGGATCAGCCAAGAAACTTAGCCAAGAGCGTGACGGTGGAGTAAAAAAGAAGAGCCTAGAGACAGTCGTACTTTGCTGAGTGAAAGTTTGTCTCTAGGCTTGCATCACCTCAGCTACCGCTGTTTAACCAAAATGACAAACGTAATGAACCGTCTCCGTAACTTCGATGACAAAATTGCCGTTTTCGGGAACCGAGAAGGTCATTGCGCCATCGATGCTTTGCCAGTCACCGCCGTTTACCTGTACGCGACCTTTGCCTGCTAATAGTTCCATTATCTCAGGAACGCCGACATTAAAGGTGAGTGTTGAAGGGAGAATAACGCCAACACTTTTGCGCGTGCCGTCGGCTAAAGTAACGGTATGACTCACACACTTTCCGTCGAAATAGACATTGGCCGTTTTGCCAACGCTTACGTTATGAAATGCTTCGCTCATGATTATGCTCCTTGAATGAGGTTTAGAGTATACTTATTAAAATTTTTTGGCAGTGTAAGGCTTTGTTAGTCAGACTGCAAGCTGCTTTGTTCGAGAAGGGAAATCTCTATCATGTTTCGTTGGTTGGGTTTGTTTTTGTTGCTGTTAATAGAAGGGTCTATTGTTGTCTTTCTATATATTAGTCGTGAAGAAAAAGAGCATCAGTTGTCTGATCGCAACTTACACTCTTTGCAGATGGCGTATCAGGCTGCATTGCAGACGCGCGATACCGCAATGCGATTGGCAGTACAAGAAGTGGTGTTGCGTCACGATGTCTTAGCGGCTTTTGCAGAGGGGATATGGTCTCAAGATGCACCTGAACAGGCAAAGATGCGTGCTAAACTGTACAGAATGCTTTTGCCGACATATGAGCGCTTGGCAGCGGAAAATGTTTCTCAATTTCAATTTCACACCAAAGAAGGTCTCAGTTATTTACGCTTTCATCAGCCCGATCAGTTTGGTGATGATTTGAGTGTTCAGCGTACTTCTATTGCTAAAATGATCGAAGCGGAAAAGCCGATTAAAGGGTTTGAAGTGGGGAGCATGTCGGGTAGCTTTCGCTTTATTTATCCTGTTTTTTTTGCTGATCAGCGCTTAGGCAGTGTCGAAATTGCATTGTCTTTTAAAGCACTTCGCGAGTCGATGACGCAGCTCGCTCCCAATTATGAGTATGAACTATTGACTTACGAACGTGCAGCGGCGCGTGCTATGTCGGCAAGTCAACGAGCAAAATACCAGCCTGCACAGCTGAATAGCAGCTATCTTGTCGAGACGGATGAGTCGGTTGCATCGGGCGCATTTGTGAAGCTGCAACAGCGGCTCAAAACGAACGACAAAATTCAGCGTGCCATGCGGGATCAGCGTGCGGTTGCTACCTATGCATGGGTAGACGGTAATTGGTACAGTATTGGTTTATTACCGATTCAAGACACAGACAACAAGCCGATTGCTTATATAGTGTCAGCGGCACTTTCACCTGAAATTGCTTCGATTCAACGTGATTTTTGGCTGGGTAGTTTGGTTACGGGCTTATTTGCACTGATTTTGGCTGTATTTTTATGGCGTGTGCAGCGCGAAATACTGTTGCGCACAGGACAGCAGAGACAAATGCAAAACATTTCCGATGCTATGGCGGATGGGTTGTACGTAACCGATCATGAAGGTAAAGTGACTTTTGCGAATTTGGCGACGCTTTCGTTGCTGGGTTACGAGCAAAAAATGCTGATTGGTTGCGCTGCTAGGGAAGTATTTTATATTAACGATCACGGTGAGCGCGGTATTGATGCCAACCTCTGTCCTTTATGTCGTGTATTGCGTACAGGTGAGCCGTTTCGTGGCGAATGGCGTTTTATTCGTCAAGATGATCGTATTTTTGATGTAGAAGTTGCCAGTCAGCCCATTATCGAGCTGGGAAGGTTGGTTGGTGCTGTGACCGTTTTCCGAGACGTATCAGACCGTAATGCGGTGCGCCAAGAGCTGATCGCTGCAAAAGCCTTGGCAGAGCAAGCAAGTGCCTCTAAAAGTGCCTTCTTAGCCAATATGAGTCACGAAAT
The DNA here is from genome assembly GCA_022736205.1 of Thiomicrospira cyclica. GTDB lineage: Bacteria > Pseudomonadota > Gammaproteobacteria > Thiomicrospirales > Thiomicrospiraceae. The sequence continues at coordinate 2,805 of DZAT01000069.1, read as the reverse complement.
TCGCACCCCGATGAATGGGGTTTTGGGTATGGCTGATCTGTTACAAGAAACGACGCTAAATGATGAACAAGCAGACTATGTTCAAACCATTCGCAGTAGCGGCGATGCGTTACTAACCGTTATCGATGATATTTTAGATTATTCAAAAATTGAAGCTGGCATGATGGTCATCGAATCAGCGCCCTTTGATTTACGTGCGCTCTTTAAAGATGTGCATCGGTTGATGCAGGTGCGTGCCGATCAGAAAGGGCTGTTGTTATCGCTTAGGGTTACCGATGCGGTTCCTGCGTTTGTTTTAGGTGATTCGGTGCGGGTACGCCAAGTTTTGTTGAACTTAATCGGTAATGCCATTAAGTTCACTGAGCAAGGCAGCGTCGATGTGCTTGCGCTGTTAACCCAGCAAGAAGGTGATTTGTCGACCATTCGTATCGAAGTGAGTGATACGGGTATCGGCATTGCTGAAGATAAAATCAATCGCCTGTTTAAATCCTTCAGTCAAGTGGATGACTCTACTTCGCGTCGTTTTGGCGGTACAGGGTTAGGTTTGTCGATCAGTAAGCGGTTGGTTGCCCTGATGCAAGGCGAGATGGGCGTGAACAGCGTTGAGGGGCAAGGCTCTGTTTTTTGGTTCACCTTGTTGGTACAAGAGGCGGCTGGGTTACAGACAAATACGATTCGTGCCACTGATGCGGCAGCGGGTTTGCCGATGGCGCGAATTTTGTTGGTAGAAGATAATTTGGTTAATCAAAAAGTGGCTTCTGCGATGTTGGGCAAACTGGGTTACAAGCCTGTGGTTGCGAATAATGGCAAGGAGGCGTTGTCGTGTTTAAGTGAGCAAGACTTCGATTTGGTCTTTATGGATTGTCAGATGCCCGTTATGGATGGTTTCGAGGCAACACGAGCCATTCGTGCAGGTGCTTTTGGTGGACATCCTAATATCACGGTAATTGCCTTAACTGCCAATGCCATGAAAGAAGATCAAGAAGCCTGTTACGCTGCGGGCATGACGGATTATTTATCTAAACCGTTACAAATGCCCGCGCTGATTACGATGTTGAAGAAGTATTTGGTGGTAACGCCCGAGCCAACGTCAGAATCGTAATGTGTTTAACGCCTGCTTCTTGTAGCAGACGGCTGCACACTTCGAGCGTTGTTCCTGTGGTATAAACGTCATCGATGAGCAAAATATGACGGTGTCCTTGTAGGTTCTCAGCGATAACAGAAAAAGCACCTGCAAGGTTGTTGTATCGGGTTGCTTTGTCTAATCCTGCTTGTGCCTCTGTGTGACGAATACGATTGAGCGCCTTGTCGAGAATGGGTAGATGGGTCGTGTGTTGAATGGCTTGCGCCAATAAGTAGGCGGTGTTGAATCCGCGCGTACGCAACTTTTTAGGGTGCATGGGGATGGGGATCATTGCGGTTGCTTCAAGTTGAATGGCTTGTAAGGTTAACCAATCGCTGAGTGTTTCACCCAGTAGTCGTGCGGTGCTCGTGCGTCGCTGATATTTCCAGTTAATCATCAGTTGTTGTACGCTGCCATCGTAGACCAAACAGCTATAGGCTTGCTGCCAGACGGGTGGCATAGCCGTGCAGACAGCGCAGACGCTACTATCATCATTGGGCAGTGCGCATAAAGGACACGCAGAGACAATAACTCTTGCTTTGCTCGCACAGTCGGAGCAAAGTTCGTCGTCTATGGCGGCTGCGCCACAGAGTTGACAGGACGGCGGCAGTAAAAATTTCTCCAGCCAGTGCATATTGCGTGCGTAAGCCTTTATCAAGTTGGGTGATACCGATTAGAATAGCATTAAAATTCGGCTACGCATTATAAAAAGGAAAAAAAATGACATTAGGTACCATTCGCCACGATTGGACAAGCGAGGAAGTAGAAGCATTACTGAATCAGCCATTTAACGATTTAATTTTTGCAGCGCAAACGGTACACCGTCAGCATTTTGATCCCAACTCGGTGCAAACCTCGACACTCTTAAATATCAAAACAGGTGGTTGTGCCGAAGATTGCTCTTATTGCTCGCAAAGTTCACGTTACGATACGGGCTTAGATAAAGAGCAGATGATGCAACTTGATGATGTGTTAACGAAAGCGCAACAAGCTAAATCGACAGGCGCGACGCGTTTTTGTATGGGCGCAGCATGGCGCAACCCGAATGCGAAAGACTTTGAGATGGTGCTCAGCATGGTGCGTGGCGTGAAAGACTTGGGCATGGAAGCCTGCTGTACGCTAGGGATGCTGAATGACGATCAGGCTTCTCGTCTGAAAGAGGCAGGGCTAGATTATTACAACCATAATTTAGACACCTCAGAAGCTTATTATCCGCAAGTGATTACCACGCGTAAGTTTCAAGATCGCTTAGACACCTTAGAGCGTGTGCGCAATCAGGGCATGAAAGTCTGTTCTGGTGGCATTATTGGTTTGGGTGAATCCAATACCGATCGGGCGCAAATGCTGCGCACCTTTGCTAATTTGCCAGAGCACCCGCATTCTGTGCCGATTAATTTGCTTGTGCCAATGGAAGGCACACCGCTTGCCGATATGCGTGGTAAAACCGACCCCTTCGACTTTATTCGCGTCATTGCCACCGCACGCATCATGATGCCAGCCTCTTATGTTCGTTTGTCGGCTGGACGTAGCGAAATGAGCGACGAAACGCAAGCACTGTGCTTTTTAGCGGGCGCTAACTCGATTTTTTACGGTGACAAGTTGTTGACAGCAGACAACCCAGATTCTCAGCACGACTTAATGCTGTTTAAGCGTTTGGGCTTAACGCAAGCCACGAGTGGGTG
>DZAT01000150.1 GCA_022736205.1 Thiomicrospira cyclica | reverse complement strand
TGAAATTGGTGATCGTAATACGATACGTGAGAATTGCACGATTCACCGTGGAACGGCTCAAGGAGATGGCGTAACCTCAGTTGGTAATGACAATCTTTTTATGGCTACGGTGCATATTGCTCATGATTGTTGTATTGGTAATCATGTCATTATGGCAAATGCGGCTTCACTTGCTGGTCACGCTGTGGTTGAAGACTGGGCGATTCTTAGTGGTTTCTCTGTGGTACATCAGTTTTGCCGAATTGGTGCGCATAGTTTTGCCGGTGGATTTACAAAAATAACCCAAGATATTCCACCTTATGTCATGGTTGATGGCGCACGTGCACGTCCAATCGGGATTAATAAGCACGGATTAAAACGGCGTAATTTTGCTGAAGATTCGATTCGAGAGTTACATCGAGTATTTAAATTGCTGGTGAGAAATCGCCCTACTAAGGAAAATTGGGATGAGGCCGAAGAAATGGCTGCGACTTGCCATGAAGTTAGGTTATTTATTGATTTCATTCGTGCTAGTCAGCGTGGAATTGTGCGTTAAGTGGTTTAGTAATGCAGAACGATTTTTCTTCAAAAGCACGCATTGAGCGTGACAGCATGGGCGAGCTTCATGTGCCGGTGGCTGCGTTATGGGGGGCACAAACACAGCGGGCTGTGAACAATTTTTCTATCAGTGAACGTCCAATGCCGAGGTCGTTTATTAGTGCTTTAGGCTTGATAAAGGCAGCTTGCGCTAGGGTCAATAATGATCTCGGTTTGCTTGATTATGAACGCGCCGAATTAATAAGCCATTATTCTCTTGAAGTGGCAAGAGGGCATTTTGATGATCATTTTCCCGTTGATGTATTTCAAACGGGTTCGGGTACATCAAGTAATATGAACGCGAATGAAGTCATTGCGCGCTTAGCCTCTGCTCAAGGTTTGGATACGCACGCAAATGACCACGTCAATATGGGGCAAAGCTCGAATGATGTTATACCTACGGTTGTTCATCTGAGTGCCACGCTTGAGGTTAGCGAGCGACTACTTCCTGCGATCTGTCATTTACGTAATGTTATTGATAATCGTGCAGTACAGTTTTCTGGCATCGTTAAAACGGGTCGCACCCATTTAATGGATGCGATGCCGATTACGCTTGAACAAGAGCTTTCCGCATGGTCAGCGCAGCTTGAAGCGGCTGAAAATCGTCTGCGTGATAGTTTGATACGCCTTCGCAAGTTGCCACAAGGCGGTACGGCTGTGGGTACAGGTATCAATACAACCAAGGATTTTGGACGGCGCGTATGCGCCAAACTCTCTGAATTAACAAGTATTGAGTTTGAGCCCATGGATAATTTATTCATGGGTTTGGCGTGTCAGGACAGCGCGGTTGAAGTCAGTGGGCAATTGCGCACGCTTGCCGTGGCCTTAATGAAGATCAGCAATGATTTGCGCTGGATGAATTCGGGGCCATTGACTGGGTTGGCTGAGATTAGTTTACCGTCACTTCAGCCCGGCAGTTCCATTATGCCGGGCAAAGTGAATCCAGTGATACCCGAAGCGGTTATGATGGCCTGTGCACGGGTCATGGGGCATGACTCTGCGATAGCTATTGCGGGTCAATCCGGCAATTTCCAGCTTAACGTTATGCTGCCCTTAATTGCAGACACTCTGCTTGATTCAATTTCCCTTATGGCTAACGCATCTCAATCGCTGGCTGATCAGGCGATCATGGATATGCAGATCAATACCAAAAATCTTGATGAAGCTTTACAGCGCAATCCAATCCTTGTGACTGCACTTAACCCGGTGCTTGGTTATGAAAAGGGTGCGGCCTTAGCGAAGCGGGCTTACGCAGAAGGCCGGACTTTGTTGGATGTGGCTTTGGAAGATACTGATATGGATGAAAGCACGCTACGCCGCTTGCTTGATCCTGCAGCACTTGCCGAAGGTGGTATTCAACCTGGGTTGAAAGGGGCGGGTGGTTGATTTTTTGATGTGCGTGTTACTGCTA
>DZAT01000149.1 GCA_022736205.1 Thiomicrospira cyclica | reverse complement strand
AGTGATTTCAAAGGGTTGGGTGTGGCCGTTATAAATCCGTTTGTTTAAGGGCATTGCTATAAATCGTCATTCCGGGCTTGACCCGGAATCGAGTGCTTCACCGCCATAGGGATTAATCGTGGTCTGTCCTTGGTTTTCCCCGCGCCGCCTTTTTGGCGCAGCGTCCGGTTGAGCACCGGGTTATGCCTACTTCAAATAGGGCGCGAAGGTGATAATCAACTTCTTGTCTGGCGCACTGCAAGTGAGGGTCACTGCCGCATCGTTTGTCCACACCTTATCCATTCGCATGATATTCGTGCTTACAACCGTTTTCGCAGGATAGTAGGGCCCTATAGATGCGACGACCCACTCAACCTTAGCTATGCAGGCCACGTAATCAATGTGCTGGGTTTGTGTAGACAGAGCACCCTGTTTCGGGTAGTTGCCGCTTTGAACCATGCTTTGTAACTGAGCTGGTGTGTAGGTCTTCTGTGCACTGGCCGGGGCACTCAGTGCGAGTGCCATGATGGGCAGCGTGAGTGTGACGATTTTCTTACGGTTCACTGATGGTTCCTCCTGAAATGCATAACGTTCAAATTGAGGGGCTGGCCGACCGCAAAACTTGGCCGGAGCCCCGAAAGTTCAATAACCGCAGGCCGCAAAGAGAGCGCTTATCGGTCAGTTCCTCTCGAATGCAGTGTTAGGGAGTGTTTTCATCGATGAATTGCTCCCAAGCTGTTAAACAACGTTCGGCTAATTGGAGTGCATCAATGTCGCCTGATGAAGTTGAAACCGTGTATTTGATGGAAATATCAACGTTCTCCTTTACGCTAAAACCATCAGTAATCTTGAGGGTGATATGACAGCCTGCAAAGTCTGGGTTTTCAGCGGAACGCGGCCTTGTGATAGTGAGATGTTTTAGCGAATTGCACAGATCAGCACAAATACTGAGATCGTTATTGTTGTTTATAAATTTTTCAACGTTACGCCAACTCGAACAAGCTGTGTCGTTTTTTATCCAATCCTTGAGATGGTAACAATTTAGGAAAAACGCATACACATCATCATCGTAATTTGGAGATGGTTGGTCGTGTGCTTTTCCATCGTTGATCTGTTTGAATCGTCTAAAATATCTTTCCATTCGTTCAAACTGCTCAGGGTAGCGTGATGCCATCGTGAATATCCCAAACGTTTGACATAAGGGGTTATGCGCGTCAGCGCAGCGTCCCGCTTGATGGATGGGTTAGGTGATTTATCTGTCACGATTAAGTGACTGTGCTTGTTCGTCTTGCATTGCAACGAAACTTCCTGCGGCAATTAAGCAAGCTAACAGAACTAAAACACCGAATGTAATAATACCTCCACGTTTTTCTCGATTAGAAGCCAATGCAATTTGTAAAATTTCCACGCCTTTTACCACAAGGTAAAAAGCGAGCAAGTAAGTGATTATTTGAAGCATTCCAGCCATAAAATTCCCCTTTGGTTGTTAGGTCTAACGTGTAATAGACACCTTGTAAGGTGTCTATATTTTGGTGAATAGGTGTATAACAAATAATTCAGTAGCGTATCGCATAGATTATTTTTGAAAAAAATCGAGTGCCAGTGCAACCTTAAGCAATAACTTCAGTTCTTGACCTCAATATTCTTGCTTGAGCGCCTTGCCGACACCTTATTTGATCTCTGCCAAGCGTAGGTCAAAAACACTGCCGTGACCAGAATCAAGCGGAACTTGCTCTATATCGAAATCTTCTAACGGGCGAAGCGCTGGCGCAAGACGATGGATGCTTGGTTGGGCGCTAAGCCCAATACACGCGGCAGAAAGTAGCACTCCCTGTCGGTTTACCCCGCCGTTTCGCTAACGCTGCGCTTTTCGTCATAATCACGCCCTGTTCGAGTTACGTGCAGGGCGTTTTTTATGGCGTTTTGTGAATATAGGAGTTGGGGATGGGCTTGCTGCGCCAATGGATGACAGCACTAACACCATTCGGCGGAATACGCTGCGCTACTCCGCCTTA
>DZAT01000148.1 GCA_022736205.1 Thiomicrospira cyclica | reverse complement strand
CCCTGCCAAGGGGGAGTACGCCGAAGGCGGGAGGGGGTTGGTTTCGCCTTTAGCGCAATGGTACAGCGATAACAGCGATGATATCAGCGAGTTTGAAAAGCTCATGCGTCGTAAGGTGCATTATGTCATTAAGCCGCCTTACCTCTGGACAAGCCTTGCCGAAATGGCGCGCACCCAACACACCGACTTGCTTAAAACCTTGCAAGAAGGTTTTAAGTATATCGAAACCGAATCTTTTCAAAGCACCTTCCAAGGCTTGTTTTCGGAGATTAACCTCAGTTCCGATAAGTTAGGCAAACGCTACGAAGACCGCAATGCCAAGCTCTGCACCATTATTACCAAAATTGCCGAGGGCATTGCTAAGTTTTCGACCAGCAGCGATGTCTTGGGCGATGCTTACGAATACCTGATTGGTCAGTTTGCCGCAGGGTCGGGCAAAAAAGCGGGTGAGTTTTATACACCGCAACAAATTTCGACCATTTTGTCCGATATTGTCGTGCTCGATAGCCAAGACCCCAGCGCAGGTAAGCGTGAGCGACTGGATAAAGTGCTCGATTTTGCGTGTGGTTCTGGCTCGTTATTGCTCAATGTGCGTAAACACTTGGGGGCGCAGGGCATTGGTAAAATTTTCGGACAAGAAAAGAATATCACTACCTATAACCTTGCTCGTATGAACATGCTGTTGCATGGTGTGAAAGATTCTGAATTCGAGATTTTTCACGGCGATACCTTACTGAACGAATGGGATATGCTGAGCGAGCTGAATCCCACCAAAAAAGTCGAGTTTAATGCCATTGTCGCCAATCCACCCTTTAGCTACCGTTGGGAACCTAAAGAAGAAATGGCGAAAGATTTTCGCTTTAACAGTTATGGCTTAGCACCCAAGTCGGCAGCAGATTTTGCCTTTTTACTGCATGGGTTTCACTTTTTAGCCAAAGATGGTGTGATGGCGATTGTGCTACCGCATGGTGTATTGTTCCGTGGCGGCGCAGAAGAAAAAATTCGTAAAAAGCTATTGCAAGACGGGCATATTGATACGGTCATTGGCTTGCCAGCAAACCTGTTTTATTCGACGGGTATCCCTGTGTGCATTCTGGTATTGAAAAAGTGCAAAAAGCCAGATGATGTGTTGTTTATCAACGCCAGCGAGCACTTTGAAAAAGGGAAACGTCAGAATAAGCTGTTGCCAGAGCATATCCAAAAGATTGTTTCGACCTACCAATATCGAACCGAAGCAGTGCGCTATTCGCGCCGTGTGTCGATGGATGAAATCGCACAAAATGATTTTAACCTAAATATCTCGCGCTATATCAGCACTGCGCAAGCAGAAGTACAAATTGATTTACAAGTAGTGAATGCTGAGTTGTTGGCGGTTGAGCAAAAGCGCGTAGCAGCGGCTAAACAGCATAATGCGTTTTTGCGCGAGTTGGGTTTACCTGAGTTGCCTGTGTCATGAAAGAACAAAAGGAAAACAACATGAGTTGTACCCAATGCGCCACCATTGTGGTGTCGTTTAATGGCGAAAGTTTTGCCTTGCATCAAGGCATGATGTTGGCTGATTTTTTGCAAGGTCGCGGTTATGCACCAGAGCAACGCATGGCTTGTGCGATCAATACCAAGTTTGTACCTAAGGGGCAGTATGCAACGACAGAACTACACAACGGTGACCGCATCGATGTGGTTGCACCAGTTCAAGGTGGGTGAGTATGAGTTATGTATTAGACGGTAAGACTTTTAACAGTCGTTTTTTTATCGGCTCATCGTTGTATCCATCACCGCAGCACATGCAAGACTCGGTAAAAGCCAGTGGTGCAGAGGTGATTACAGTTGGGTTGCGTCGCTTGAATCCGCAAGCAGGTGGCGGTAATGCCTATTGGTCGATGATTCAAGACACGGGTTGTCAGTTATTGCCCAATACTGCTGGCTGTTACACGGCACAAGAAGCGATTACCACCGCACAGATGGCGCGTGAGATTTTCGGCACCGATTGGATTAAATTAGAAACCATTGGTGATGACTA
>DZAT01000147.1 GCA_022736205.1 Thiomicrospira cyclica | reverse complement strand
CAAGGATTACGTGGTCAAGGATGGGGATGTGTTGAACTTCTTGTTCAACGTGTAACGGGTGTTGTCATCGAGGTGTTCCTTACGCCCAAGTTAACCGGTGCCGGAGTGCGAAGCGCGGAGGGAACCAACACTGGCCATAAAAATGGCGAAGCCATGGCCAGTGTTGGCGTCCGCATTGAACCGTCAGTTAGATTGATCTTCGACTACGGCATTGCTGCTTTGCATTGGGGGCGTGCTTTTTGCCTCCTGTGGCAGAGTCTTTATTTGTGCATTGTCCACTTGCGCGAGCTTCTTATGTTGTTCTGCAAGTGCTGTGTCAATTGCGACAAATAGATTTTTTAGCATGGTAAGACGAGATGCGTCGGATTCAGCCAATACTTTTGTGCACATGTATTTGGCATAACCCTCTTTCTTGTCGTCTTCAATTTCAAATGGCTCTACGTTGCCAGAAGCATCCACGCTCCATGTCTTAAACCAGCCGCTGTGCTCAGCGTTGCATTGCTTGATCCAGTCGTCAGGAAATATCCCCTCCATGGGGTATCCGCTTCGAACTGATACGAAATCAATATTGGATTGAAATTCGCCACGGTGACTAAAAAACCCCTGAAGTTCTTTGCGTGCTCGCACACCGGCGTCATCGCCATCAAATACAGTTACTGCCGCGACCTCCTTGCGTACGTGATCGTAAACTGCACGAAGAAAGCCAACTAGAGCACTAACGCCATCTTTTTCGATGAGGACTGCTGATGTAAGTTTTGGGAATTGTGTTTCCGATATTTTGCTGATGTGACTCAGCGTTTCGCGTATCACATATGCATCCCACTTTCCCTCCAGCAAAACATTGCAGTCACCAAGGCTGTAGTAATCGCTGAATCTGAGGCCTAGCGATTTCTTAAGGGCATTGCAGGCTTCATCGTATTTTATGAACCTACTAATATTTGTTGCTGCTTCTTTTAGGGTGAAGCTGTGTATTCCGGCTGGCTCCCTTGGTAGGAATTGCATTGAATGCGTGCTAATAACGGTCATGCTATTTCTGGCAATCATTGCCAACATCAGGCGGCAGTTTTTCGCAAGTTCTGGGTGCATGTAGCTTTCCGGCTCTTCTATTAGCCAGAAGGGTATTTTGCCGTCTTCTCTTATTCGTTCATCCACCCAATGAAGGCTTGCATAAAAAATTGCCGCTTGCAGTCCCCGTCCTTTTTGCGTGTAGTTTGTCTTAACTGTGTCTGTTACGGACAAGCTAAACTCGCCAACAATACTCATGAGGTCATCGTCTGGCACCTCCATCTGAACTGTGGATTCTGATATGCCCGAATTTTGCAATGTGGTGCTAATTGATTTGCCGATCATTTCTAATTCGGCCTTTAGTTGCGGCAAAGCTGCGGACAAGATACTTGAAGCTTTTTTGCTAACCCGCGGAGCTAGCAGCTGGCTATACAAGTCAACAATGCTCTTTTCACTGGGTATGTATATGACATTGTATTTTTCAACAAGATCACTGACTAGCGATCGCAGTACGCGCGAGTAGTCTGCCTTTTTGTCATTTGGGCGTTTAATGTTGGCAAAAAAGCTGTAAACCGGTGTATTTGTTGCAGTGAAATATAGGTACAGCGTTACGTTGTTTCCGTCCCGTGTGGTTCCCTGCAATTCATGAAGACGATCGAACTTATCCCAAAACCACTTTTCCTCTGATTGAATTTCAAATGTTCCGATGACTGAGGTTTGCTTTGTAGGGCGATCTACCGGGAGGTCTTTCTCTCGGTCGTAAAGGAACTTGTTTTCATAGCCCCCAAAAAGGAGAGCAATAGCTCTCAATGCATTTGTCTTACCTGAATTATTAGGGCCGATAAGCGTTGTTGAGATGTCAAAGACAATCGATTGCTCGTCCTTGATGCTTCGATAGTTAGAGATGCGTGCGTTCAGTAATTTCATATTTATAGTGAGCAAGAAATCTAACGTGTTTTATACAGCGTTAGCGCCGTATAACCCAATAAAAAGTTGCCATCTAACAATGTGTTCGACATG
>DZAT01000146.1 GCA_022736205.1 Thiomicrospira cyclica | reverse complement strand
CCAAAAAACAGCGCGAGCCACGTTTGTTGCCTTTGGATAAAATTCGCCTAGACGACGCTTTGCCTGTGGTGCAGCGTGCGGAGGATATTATCACCGCCATCAGCAACAATCAGGTATTGATTTTAGCAGGCGAAACAGGCTCAGGAAAAACAACGCAGCTCCCCAAATTAGCGATGTTGGCAGGGCGAGGGCAGTTGGGGCGTATTGCCTTAACGCAGCCGCGTCGGTTGGCTGCGCGTTCGGTGGCGGTGCGTTTGGCGGAGGAGTTGGATTGTAAAATCGGTGAATTGGTTGGGGTAAAGGTTCGTTTTCATCAACAAGTTGCCAACGAAACGGCAATTAAAGTCTTAACAGACGGCATGTTGCTGGCAGAAATTCAGCAAGATAAGCTGTTGCGTGAATATGACACCATTATTGTCGATGAGGCGCATGAGCGCAGCTTAAACATCGACTTTTTGCTGGGTTATTTGCGTCAACTCAAAGATAAGCGCCCCGAATTAAAGATTATTGTTACCTCGGCAACCATCGACTTAGAACGCTTTGCTGAATTTTTTGGTAGTGCACCGATTATTTCAGTATCGGGACGGACTTATCCTGTCGAAGTCCGTTATCACCCCCTGTCTGAGTTGGCGGTTGATGATAGCGAAGAAGTCGATTTGAATTTAGGGATTGTGCGTGCCGTCGAGCAGTTGACAGCGCATGATCCGCATGGCGATATTCTGGTATTTTTGCCAGGGGAAGGTGATATTCGCGATGCTGCCGAAATCTTGCGTTTAGAAGGCTTAAAACATACCGAAATTTTGCCTTTATTTGCCCGTCAGTCTTTTAGCGATCAGCAACGAATTTTTAGCACGGGCGGCGCACGTCGTATTGTCTTGGCAACCAACGTAGCGGAAACGTCATTAACTGTGCCAGGTATTCGTCACGTCATTGATAGCGGATTAGCCCGTATTAAACGCTATTCACCGCGTAACAAGGTGCAACGTCTGCCGATTGAAGCCATTTCGCAAGCTTCTGCCAATCAGCGTAAAGGGCGTTGTGGACGTGTTGCGCCAGGGGTATGTATCCGCTTGTATGGCGAAGATGACTTTATGGCACGCTCAGCCTTTACCGAACCAGAAATGCAGCGCAGTAATTTGGCGAGTGTCATTTTACAAATGCAAATGTTGGGGTTTGGTTCGATTGAATCTTTTCCGCTCATCGATCCCCCTTCTGGCAAACTGGTGAATGATGGCTATCGTCTGCTCGAAGCCTTACAAGCGGTTGACCGTTTGGGCGAGTTAACGCCTTTGGGTAAAACCTTATCGCGCCTGCCAACCGACCCACGTGTTGGGCGTATGCTGGTGGCGGCAGAAAGCGAGGGCGTATTAGCAGAAGTCTGTGTACTGGCTGGGGTATTGTCGTTACAAGACCCGCGTGAAACGCCAGCCGATAAGCAACAAGCCGCACGTGAAAAACACAAAACCTTTGATGACCCTCGCTCGGATTTTTTAACGCTGTTGAATTTGTGGGAAGCTTACGAATATCAACGCAAGCATAGCTCTCATAGCAAACTCAAAACATGGTGTCAGAAGCATTATTTGTCGAGCAGACGGATGCGCGAATGGCACGATTTGGTTGGGCAGATGCATCAGAGTGTGACTGAGTTTGGTTGGAAGTTGAATGACTTAAACGAACGTGAAACCCTAGAAGATGGTTCGGTTCGTGTGAGTGAGACAACAGCGATTTGCTTACACAAGTCATTGCTCACGGGGCTATTAGGGCAAATTGCCTTGCGTGATGAGCGTACACGCAGCTATCAAGGCGCAAGGGGCGTGCAGCTCGCGATTCACCCTTCATCGGTATTGTCTAAAAGTCGCGCTAAATGGATTATGGCGTTTGAGTGGGTCGAAACCAGTAAAACTTGGGCGCGGTTTGTCTCGGAAATTGATGTCTCTTGGTTAGAGTCCTTAGCAGAGCATCTGATTACCCGACATTACAGCGAGCCTTACTGGTCGAAAAAACAGGGTCGGGTATTGGCGAAAGAAACGGT
>DZAT01000068.1 GCA_022736205.1 Thiomicrospira cyclica | reverse complement strand
CAGAAACTGGCTCAGAAACTGGCTCAGAAACTGGCTCAGAAACTGGCTCAGAAACTGGCTCAGAAACAGACAATTCAACCGCGCTTGCAAAGTTATTAAGCCCTGCAATGGTTTCGATGTCGGTTGCAATGCGCAACAATTCGTCCATGCTTGCAATGGCGATGATTAGATCACTGCCATCGTGCCCCACTGCTTTTAACGCCAAGCCATTACCTTGTGGGATGGATAAAGAGCAAGGCATATTGTTTTTGAATGTAACTTGGCAAGGGAAGTCGGCTTTAATGCCAGCCTTAATTGCCTCGTGATAGTTTGCACCGTCGTTTAATGACGGTGCGCCGATGGTGATATTAAAATCGCTCATGACGAACTCCAATTAAGTTGTTAATTAAACGCTAGCAACTAGACTTACGTTGATCCACGCACAAGCTTTAGATGACGCTTCGTAAGGGTTGATCGCGGTAAAGTTGCGAGCGTAGAAACCAGCGCCAGACTTGAGATCTTGACCAACTGATAACGGCACAACAGTAGGCGGTACTGCATCACCCAATACGAATGGGTTGCGAGCAACATCAGGTGCGCGACCGATACACAACATACGGTTTTCGCCAACCACTTTAGGTGTGTAGTAAATATCGTACTGGTTGTACAAGCGACCGATGCGGTAAGTGCCAGCGCGAGCAGGGATTCCAGATGGAACAAACATATCGCTAGGCAATGCCATAAATAACGCTGCCAATGTTTTGCCAACGTAAATGTGCGATACGCCAAAGCCCAATGTATCAACTGCCATTTGCTGAGAAACAACACCGATTGCGTGAGACAAACCGATTTGCGCGTTTTTCCAGTCTGCTGGATTCATGTTGAACGTGAAGTTAGTCTGGTTAGAAACCGCTAAACGCGCTGCTTTACGCAACACATCATAATGACGCTCATTGGCAAACTGAGAATTAACCGTTACGACTTGTTGGCTGTAAGGGTCTAAACCTAATTCGTTGCTCATCTGTGTGCGAGAATCAATGGTTTGAGTGGTGGTAACGCGCCAAGGCTTAGCGTGCAATGTGAAGGTATCAACCATTGTGATGATGCTAGGCGTTAATTCTGGTGCGCGTTCGTAGTCGATAAAGCCTTCGACCAATACTTCAAATGTACCTGGAATAGCAGGTTCAATTTTAACTGCGATAACGCCAGTGTCGGTGTTGATGTTTCCTGAAACTGAATGAACGGTAGTGCCATTGTTAAACTGACCCGAAATAGACGATTGACCAACGCCTTTGCTGTCAATTTCACGTGCCACAACGCGACCATTAACATGGACCAATGAACGACCGCGCAATAATTTGATTTCGCCACCTGCTGGATCGCACAAATCATAATCATTACCAGAGCCTTGCTTTTTAGTTAAAGCGCCTGTGAAGTTGATGCCGTCTACGTTAACCGCTAAACGGTGTACGCGAGACGAAGTGATATAAGCGTCACCAGAATTTACACCATCAAGCGAGCTTTCAGCTGTATAGCTACCAAAGTTGCTGGCTGCCTTATTGCTAACAATGGCTAATTTAGCTTCGTTATTGCTAATGTCGGCTGGCAAGTAGTGAGCGAATGGGATAGCGTCGCCCAAAGTCGAAATAATCGAAACGATAGCGCGAGCGGTTTGAATGCCCATTTGATCGTGGTGCAACGATGATGCGCTGGCAGAGTCTAAAGCGTATTGTGCCATTGCGTGCTTAGTTGTTGCAAAGGCGCTATGAATGGCTTGGTGCAATACGTCGTTTGCGGGGTTTGTGCCATGCTCTTTGCGATAAATTGCAACGCTATCAAACATCGCTTTGCTTAACGCTGTTGCTGAATCTTTGTTTTCGTCAAACAATACTTTGACTGAATCAGGCGCATTCGCTAAAACACGACCGCTGTTAAAGTCTGATGCAAAACCAGTGGCATTAGCGGAATCGAATGTGTTTCCGCTATCGCTTGCTACTGCTTGAATCAGGTTGTTTACAAAATCGCCAACTTCATTGGCTTTCGTGCTATGCACTTCTTGATGAGTCATTTCCATTTTCCTTTTGGATATTGAACAAACAAAGCCAATTTTTGGCATGGTTTGATTATGAACCCAAGAAAAATGGTGTTTTGCTAACTTTTCCGAATTTTAAAGCGTGTTGATGTCTAGGTCTGATCGTCTGTTTGTCACATAGCGGACGGTGAAAGGTGGAATATTATTAACCGATTCAACTTCGACAATTTCATAAGCAACATGGGGTGATGCTTGAACGTCTGTACCAATCACTAAAAAAAGCAAATCGGTTTTTTTGACCTCAAACCTATCAACAGCATCTAAGTCTGGCTCTGGCTCAATAATGAAGCGAAATTCTTGCGCATCAAAGCCTGTCATATTGGTGTTTTCGCCCATTGTATAGGCTTGACCAGCGCCATCATAGACAGGAAGCGCATAACACTCGCCTTTGAGCGCGTAGGTGTAGTCATCTTCGTCTTCGTTACTGATTAACCCGATGCCACCTAATGTTTGCGGTGCTGTTGCTGCCAGTTGTTTTTCTAAAATATAACCGCCCCAGCTATTGGGGTGATTAACAACCACTGAGCGAAGCAATTTATTGACTGAATTTGGAACGCTGTTTAACATATCTTAATCCTTGATTTTACCCATTAATGCCTCGACACTGATGCCAAGGCTATCTGCTAATTGCTGTGCAACCGCCATTGCGCCTGCGTTTTGTTTAATGGCTTCTACGGTTTTCTGTTTTGCCGTTTTTGCCTTTCCCTGAACGCTACCAGACGCTTCTTTTACCGCTTTTTGTGTTGGGGTCAGGTTTCTACCTACTGTTGTCCTGCCTTTAGATTTTGCCATTTTCTCGGCTTCGGATTGCTTTAACAGGGTTGGTGCTATGCGCTTGCTCTTAACCGATAGCGCCGCGTGTTCTTTTTCCAAAGCTTTAGCAATTAGGCTAACGATGACGCTATGCCCTGTCTGAATGTCTGACATGACGCGTAAAACGTGCTTACAGGCAACGCCATGTAATCTTGGGTTGCGTATTTTTGGGTAGCCTCGCTCATCCCTGCCCTCGTTGTACTGTCCAATGGTTGCAATGTAGCGAAACCAGTACCGATGACGACCGCAATCACAATCGAACCTGAGCGGCTGATTTTTAAGCCACAGCGCTGTTTTTCGCCAATCGGGTTGCATGGCTGTTTTATTGACAACAGGACTAACAATTGCCGACTGCCAGCTCATAAATCGAACAGCCACATAATGTCGTTTGGCTTTATCGGATGCTGATGGCGTAATAAACCGAATTAAGCCTTTGTGAATGCTATGTGGTATAGCGTGCTTGATTTCACTTTGCGCTTTATCAATATCGCTTTTACCTGCCCACCCTTCGCTGATGTATTTGTTTGGGTCGGATTGAGCAAACTGAATAACCTGTTTTGCTGTGATGCCTTTCGTATAGCGTGACTTAACCTGATTGGCATTTTGACTAAAAGCGACTAAATCGCTCGCTGTAATCAGCCTTGGCTCACCGCCCAACGTTGTAAGCAGTAAACGCCCAGCATCATAGCTGCCCGTAATGTCCTTTGGGTTAAGAATAACGTGCGCTGGATTCTCTTCAACCTTAGCGCGTTCAGCTTTTTCGTTAGCGTATGCTGTATTGGCTTTGCCTGTTACGCCCTTTAACTGACCTAGCCATTCCATGCTATACCATCCATATCGGCTTTCCATCTTCAATCATGGCATCGTCTGTTTCCATGCCAACGCTGCGCTTGATTGCTTCTAACGCCGAAGGTAATGGCAAATAGATGATTCTGCCTGCCGTTAATTTATCGTCAACATGACTTAATCCAGCACTTGCCATAACTGCCAAATACTCGTGAGAATTGCCGTAAACACGCCTTGATATTAACGTTAAATCGTGCGCTTCATCGGGTGTGACGGTGTGCGCAACGATACCGCCAGAATATACCGTACTGCCACGGACAAAATCAGCAACAGCAGAAAAAAAGCGCCTTGGTGCAGACATATCGTAATCAATAGCCATGTCGCTTCTCCACTGCTTTAGCATCGTAAGCAGACAAAAATCGGCTATCGGCTGTAAATCCGAAAAGGCTAGGGCTTTGGGTTACACCACCCATAGAAACAACCCTGCCAGACAACAGCATCGAAGCCCAATCATCTTGCGATTCGATAGCCGATTCAATATTGCTTGCCTTGACCGCCCAAAAACAAGTTGCTAAAGCGCAAGCCTGAGCATTGGTAATCGAGTCAAAGCGGTATTTAGCGCCACTGTCGCCATAGCCGTCATGTTGAATAGCGTTAACAGGGTCTGCAATCATCGCATTATCACCAAAAGCTAACCGTGGGCTTAAATGATCTGAAGCCAAGCTGGATTTTAACGAATAGTAAGCATCGACCGCCGCATTAAACTGTGACGCATCAAACAACATATCAAAGCTATATCTAGCATCGTTACCAATAACAAAGCAACCAGCAACCCTGTCTGGTTTAAAGTCGGTTAATTTAGCTACCGCCAAAACGCCCGAATCGTTGTTATACACCGAAAAAAGGCTTTGTGGCTTGCCATTAAAGCCCGAAATATTCACCTGAATCGGTGTTGACGTACTCATAAAAACTTTTGCTCGTAGGATGTGCCGTCGTAAATGAGATATCCAGCCAAATCGTTAGGGTTAGCTGGATCACCTTTACCGTCGTTTTCTTCACCTACTTTAGGCGCTTCATACATAGGAAAGGTTGTTTTAATTCTCAGGTCAACCGTCAGCATAACCAAGTTTTTAATGCCTGTGGGAATAGACATAACAGGCGTATCGGCTGACTCTACCTGCGCGACCCATTGCTCTGCTATGCCAGAAAAAGTGTGGTCGATGGTTAAGCGACGATTCTCGAATGCGTCAATGAACAGCATCATTTGTGACGCAATCGACTTTGCCGAAGCCGTATCGTGAGAAGCAATAAGCACTTGCGCCCGATGTGTTGCGCCCGCTGTGCGTACTTTGAACGCTCTTTGCTTAGGGTCGTTTTTCATGACAGTCAATGGGCTGTCTGTAACCTGAAAACTATGCTCGCTGCGCCCTGTTGGCGTAAAGTCTCTATCTGCCGCAATCAGGATAATAGGCAAGCGATTATGGGCAGACTTAACGTCATCGCCCTGTTCTTTTTGCCATCTTAAAACAAGCTCTTCCGCGCTATCAATCATGCGCGACGGTGCGTAAGCAATGGCTTTGTTTAATGGTCGTTGCTTAAATTCTTCCAGCCCTTTTGTATCGGCAACAAGGCGATTAAAGAAACGCCCCATGTAGCGCCCGAATCCTGCTTTAACCTCGTTATCGGTATTCATGATTAAGCCTTAAACTTTGATAACATCATATCAACAACAGGGTGCGATTCTTTTTCTGCAAGCTTAGGCATTGCCATCCGCTGCTGTGTTACCAGTCGCTTCATTGCTTGCTCCACGCTAGAATCTGCCATAAATTGAGCCGCGCTATCGAGTACCGCTTTTTTATGCCCACCAATCGGGATCATCTTTGGGCGAATAAAGTCAGGCTTGCTTTTAGCTTTGACCGATTTAATAACAACCTGTTGCTGTTGTTTGTTTAGGTTTTCAATGGCATCAAGCGCGTAGGTTTTGAAAGACTCCATGCCATCTATCAGTTTCATCATGCCTGCCATTTGCTCGTCGTACACAGCCTTGTCGATTTCGTCTGGCATTAACGCACCGCACAATCCACCCTCGCACACGCTATCGAATGAATAGCCACGGTTAGTGGTGTAGTTTGGCTCTAAAACGTAATCAAAGCCAAAAAATTCAGGTTTTTGCGTGTCGATTGCAGACGAGAAACCGCCTGTTTTACTGTTATATAGCTTCCATGCCAGCTCACCCGATTGTGTTTTAAGAAACTCGGCTTGATGTTCAATTGTGCCATCGGGGTGCGCCTTTAATAGGGTCGTAACGATAGCAGGCTCGATGTGTACTGTTTTTCCTGCCACGATGCTGCCTTCCTCTGGAATCATGCCGAACTTGATTCGTGCCCAATGCCCATAAAAGCCGTGCATATCCCGATTGGTAACGCGCTCTTGCGTCTCTTTTGAATTAACAGCCTTTACAATGGCATCAACATCGAAACGACGTTCTTGACCTCGGTACTTGCGCCCGCGCTCTAATAAGTTGTAACGTATAATTTCTGTTTTCATTGGATTCCCTTTTAATGCAAGATTAGATATACTATCTATGATTTCCGCTCTCGCCGTGCCGCCTCTCATGATAGAGTCACGGTGCATAGACTGAGTTAGAGATAACACAGAATCATCGGAGTCCAAAGAAGGGGCAACCATTACAGGGCGGCAAGGTGTAGGCTTGTAGTGCGTAGGGTTGATTGCATCATAGGCTGCATCAATCGCAACCCCTTCATTTAAAAATGCCTCATAAACAGTCAATACCCAAGCATTGCTGCCTTTGTTATGAATTAGAAATAAATCGACACCTTGATAAGTTAATGAGATATTAGAGCTATTTCCAGAATAAAAAGCAGGTCGCTTCTCTGTTCCTTTAGCAATAGCAACAATCATCTTATGTAATAAATCAATAACTTGGTTATATGTCAGTTTGTCCTTTCTTTGCCTTGCTTCAACGATATGAGAAATACCTTTTTCACCTTTCCTTCTGCCTTTTGCATCTGGTCGCATCCCTTCACTACCCCAAACAAAATCAACCCAGCCTAAGCCATCACGGTACATAGCACGGTGAACCGTTGTTTTGTTGGTCAATACCGCTTTAAGGGCGTTAATGCCTCTGGTAATGTTTTCTTGTTCGCCAATCATTGGAGTTTCTCAAAAGTAATACCTTCATTTTAAGCCTGTCCAAGTAACGACAACCGCGCCTTTTCCGAATTAAAGCCCGCTGAACAGCTCGTCTGCCTGCCCCAATGCCTTGCCTGCTAAGCTGTCTTTTACGTTACCAACACTACCTTCGTAAATGTTGTAATTCATGCCTTCCATAAAGGCAAAACAGATCGCGTCCCACAAGTCGGGGGACGGTATGCCTTCCTCGCGCATTTTTTCTTTTTTCTCGACTTGGTAGCGTGCTTTTTCATCGTAGTGATAGGGTACACGGCTCATCTGATCTAGCAAATCCTTGACGTGCCTACCCTGTCCTATCCCTAGCCTGCCTTCTTTGGCTGCTCTACTGGCTGCAACAATCGCTTGCGAACGCTTATTAACATAGCGCCCTCTATTTTCGTTAGCAAAACAAGGTGCGCCCCATTTAACCCGAACAATTTCACCGTAGTTATTTTCTAACGACTGGCACACGCTCACGCCCATGCCGCCAGCATCGACCGCTATGGTTATGTTTTCGTATTGCGCTGCCAAATTAACCAAGTCCCCTGTAAAGTCTTGCAGGTTGCGTGTGTTGGTGTAAATTGGCACTTCGAGGACTTCAACACGCCTTGCGTCACGTCCGTGTTCACCATACCCTGTGACTTTTGCGACAACCGCCACGGATTTATCCCGATATTCACCAGCGCCAACGTCAACCAATAGCAATAATCCGTAAGTTTCGTTATTTTCGATGACTTTTTTGGCAACACAAGATTCAGCTTGCGCCCTGCCCAATAAATACCCATCGCGGCTTTCTGGGAACTCGCCCAATACCTTTATCTGAAACTCTTCCTCTGTGTACTCTTCTTTTTTTTCGGCA
Organism: Thiomicrospira cyclica; assembly: GCA_022736205.1. Taxonomy (GTDB): domain Bacteria; phylum Pseudomonadota; class Gammaproteobacteria; order Thiomicrospirales; family Thiomicrospiraceae. Next base: position 793 of record DZAT01000068.1, on the reverse strand, counting down.
ACGAACTGAGGCGATACAAGCGGACTATCTCGACTATCCATACGAATAGCAGTCCATACACCGCCATTCTTTGATGCCAGCTTATGGTGGGTGTCGTAGAAAAAGCCACTTGGGCGCGTTGGTTGCGATAGCATCAACATTCTATTGCGCCAATCCGTAAGCGCACCCGTCATGACCGCATAATTAGCGTCAGGTATGCCGCTTGCTTCATCGGCAATAAGCAGATAAAAATCTCGGTGCATCCCTGCTAGGTTTTCTGGGCTGCCCCTTGGGGCTGTTTTGGCAAAAATAAACCATTGCTGCTTATATCCTTTGATGTACACCCTTTCAGCTTCGATAGCGATGTAGTCAACAATCCAAGGATGACAACCTTTAAGCATTAAATCTTTAACATCGGCAATCTCTTTCCATGCCACGTTGCGCACCTGTTCAATTTTCGGTGCGGTTATCATGGTGTTGCTTTTGACGTAACACAGCAAGTGCCATAGCGATATGACAGCTAATGAGCGCGACTTACCCGACCCATGACCAGAACGAACACTGGTACGGCTTCCGTAGTCCTCTACAGCCTCTAGCAGCTCCCATTGCTGATGCGTCGGTGTCATTCCGACAACTTCGATAGCGAACCTTGCTAAATCGAAAGCGTACTTTTTGGCAAAGTCTTTGTATCGCGGGTCTTTCGTTAGCAGCACTATTCGCTCTCGCGCTTACGCTTTTCGACTTCTTTCTGCATCCGTCGCGTTTCAGCCATTGCTTTTGAGTAAACAGCTTCCATTTCTGAATCAGTAGCAAC
>DZAT01000023.1:25338-30354 GCA_022736205.1 Thiomicrospira cyclica | reverse complement strand
AAAAGAGGAACAGGCAATGAATGTCATTCTGATGGAAAAAGTTAAAGGCTTGGGTACTATGGGTGACGTAGTATCTGTTAAGAGCGGTTACGCACGTAACTTCTTAGTGCCAACAGGTAAAGCTCGTATGGCGACTGAAGGTAATCTTCAGGCGTTCGAAACACGCCGTGCAGAATTAGAAGCGAAAGCTGCTGCTGATTTGGCTGCTGCGCAAGCAACGCATGAAACCATGCAAGGCTTAGTGGTTAGCATCGGTGCAAAAGCTGGCGATGAAGGCAAATTATTCGGTTCTGTGGGTACACAAGACGTGGTTGACGCTTTGGCAACACTTGGCTTCACCGTCGAGCGCCGTCAAGTGCAGATGCCAGATGGCGCAATTCGCGTTGTTGGTACCTACGAATTGGTTATTGCTTTGCATGCCGAGGTTGATGCAACGATTACTGTAGATGTGAAAGCAGCTTAAGTATCGCTTGTTGAGACGATAAAAAGGGAGCCGATAGGCTCCCTTTTTTTGTATCCGTTTTATGTTGGGCTGTTATAATAAGGTCATTATTTCGAGTGAGCATTCATGGCTAAAGTTCTGCCTTCCGACACACCGCTAACCCAGTTAGGCGATCAATTAAAAGTTCCTCCTCATTCACTAGAAGCCGAGCAGTCGGTTTTGGGTGGCTTGCTGCTCGATAATTCGAGCTGGGATCATGTTGCTGAAATTTTGTCAGAAGAAACCTTTTTCAGACATGCGCACCAGTTGATTTGGCGTAATATTTCGGCATTGGCGCAAAAATCAATTTCGTTCGACTTGGTCACCCTTGCCGATGTGTTAAAAAGTCATGACTTACTCGATGAAGTGGGTGGTATTAGTTATTTGGCATCTCTCGAGTTTTCGACCCCCAGCGCTGCCAATATTCGTGTCTATGCCGAGATTGTGCGCGAAAAAGCCTTGTTACGTAAATTGATTACGGCTGGAACTGAAGCGGTTAATATGGCTTTTTTACCTGAGGGTAAGTCTGCTTTAGAGGTCATTGATGCTGCTGAAAAACTGGTTTTTGATGTTGCACAGTTGGGTCAGTCGGGCAAAAAAAGCTACGCCAGCAGTAAAGACTTACTAAAAATTTGTGTCGAAAAAATCAGTGATTTATATGAAAATCCCAATCAAGTGACGGGTGTTCAGACTTTTTACAAAGATTTCGATGAAAAAACAGCGGGCTTGCAAAAAGGCGATTTAATTATTGTGGCAGGTCGTCCATCAATGGGTAAAACGACATTTGCTATGAATATCGCTGAAAATATTGCTGTGCGTGGTAAGCAAGCTGTCGCTGTATTCAGTTTAGAAATGCCGGGCGAGCAACTGATGATGCGTATGATTTCGTCTGTGGGGCGCGTGTCTGCACAAAAGTTGCGTACAGGTCAGCTCGATGCTCAGGACTGGACGGGTTTAACGGGGGCAATTAATAAACTGAGTGATGCCCCTATTTATGTCGATGAGACGGCTGCCTTGTCATCATTAGAGTTGCGTGCAAGAGCACGTCGCTTAAAGCGTGAGCATAATATTTCGGCAATTGTTATCGACTATTTGCAATTGATGCGTGGTAACTCGCCCAATAGTAATCGTACTGAGGAAATCTCGGAAATTTCACGGTCATTAAAAGCATTGGCGAAAGAGTTAGAAGTTCCCGTGATTGCCTTGTCGCAATTGAATCGTAGCCTAGAGCAGCGCCCTGATAAACGTCCTAAAATGTCAGATTTGCGCGAATCAGGTGCGATTGAGCAAGATGCTGATATTATTTTGTTTATTTATCGAGATGAGGTTTATCATCCAGATACCGACCAAAAGGGTGTCGCCGAAGTGATTATTGGTAAGCAGCGTAATGGTCCGATTGGTAAAATTCTGCTGACTTTTATGGGCGAGTTTACGCGCTTTGAAAATTTCGCTCAGGGCAGCGGTTGGGTGGACGAATAAGTCATGTCTCGACCGATTCGTGCTTATATTGATGCTGATGCAGCGCGCCATAATTTGCAACGAGTTCGTGCTATGGCAGGTCAGTCAAAAGTAATGGCTGTTGTTAAAGCCAATGGCTATGGTCATGGCGTGGAGCGAATTGCTAAGGCGTTAAGTGAGGCTGATGCTTTTGCCGTTGCCTCAATTGATGAAGCCCTTGAGCTGCGTCGATCGGGTATCGATCATCCTATTGTTCTATTAGAAGGCGTGTTTACGCACGAAGAGTTTTTGCTTGTTGCTCAAGAGCGTCTAGGTGTGGTGCTACATTCGTGGCAGCAGCTCGAAATGCTAGAGGCAGCTCAATTATCTCTACCGATTGTTATTTGGCTTAAAATTGATACGGGTATGCACCGATTAGGTTTCTCTCCCGATGAAGTTGATGCAGTATGGCAGCGATTACATGCATTATCTGATCGAATTGCTTCGGTTGGATTAATGACCCATTTCGCTGCTGCCGATGAAGTTAATTCGACATTAACTGAATTACAGTTATCTCGTTTTAATGCAGTTAGGCAATCCTTACCAGCACTGCTGCCAGCAAGTATGGCTAATTCTGCTGCGATTGTCCATTTTACTCAGGCGCATGGAGACTGGGTTCGCCCTGGGATTATGCTTTATGGTGTTAGTCCTTGCACATTGTCTGCTGATGATTTGGGCTTGCGCCCCGTCATGACATTGGTGAGTCGAGTGATTGCCGTTAAAACCGTACTGGCTGGTGAGTGTATCGGTTATGGTGGACGCTGGTGTGTACCAACGGATACGCGTATTGCGATTGTTGCTGTCGGTTATGGTGATGGTTATCCGCGTCATGCACCATCAGGAACACAAGTGTTAGTAAATGGTATGCTAGCACCTTTAATTGGGCGCGTATCAATGGATATGATCACGATTGATGTTTCTGATTTGGATGATGTTCAGGTAGATGACCCAGTGGTTTTGTGGGGTGTTGGTTTGCCTGTAGAACAATTAGCACTACAAGCTGGAACCATTGGCTATGAACTTCTCTGTGGTGTGACAAAGCGCGTTCCCTGTATCGAAGGGCGACCAGCGTCTGAATGGTTTGCTGTGAAAGCTTAACAAAATAAGTGCTGCTCAGTTTTTAGAGGCTGTCTATGCTACCCAGCTGTTACCATTAAGACTTTTGCTTTGTTTTGGACTTGCTTTGGACATAAATGCTTGACATGATTGACTACTCGATTCGATCACAGCTAAAGCAGGGCTTTGTGTCGATTTAAACGCAAAGTACTTGCAGCCGTGCGGACGATGGGCATCCCAAGTAACATAATAGTGTTGGCATTGAGCACAATCAATTTTTGGTGAATTAGCTGACATAAGTTTTCAATTATATATTAAAATCTTTACAATCATAAATTCGTACTTGCTCATTGGCAAGCACCTTTTCATCAGCATTAAATCAGTTGAGGCATAACAAATGACAATCGGGCTATTTTACGGTACAGACACAGGTAATACAGAGCGCGTTGCGCAACAAATCGCTGATGCGTTGGGTGATGTTAAGTTGCACGATATTGCGACGGCAAATTCTTCTGATTTTGCGCCATACACACATATTATTTTGGGTCAACCAACATGGTATTATGGCGAGTTACAAAGTCATTGGGAGGATTTCTGGCCGCAATTTCAAGCGATTGACTTTAAAGGTAAGACTGTTGCTTGTTTCGGTTTGGGTGATCAACACGACTATTCAGAGTATTTTTTAGATGCGATGGGGTTAATGCACGACATCGCGGTTGCTAATGGCGCTAAGGCCGTCGGTTACTGGTCAACCAAGGGTTATGAGTTTGATGAATCTAAAGCTGCAACACCCGATGGTAAGCAGTTTGTTGGCTTGGGTCTGGATGAAGATCAGCAGGCAGAGCAAACAGCAGCACGAATTGCCCAATGGACAGCTCAGGTTAAGCAAGAATTTGGCGTATAATAACAATATACCCGACAGTCAAAAGGCAACTTAGGTTGCCTTTTTTATTTGGAATGATTATGACGCCTTCTTTATCGGATTTGATTCAACAACACGACGCATTATTGGTGCTTTTTGGGGCGCCAACATGCCGTGTTTGTGGTGATATTAAGCCACATTTATTCGAAGCGGTGCAAAAAGTTTACCCGCTCATGCATACCGTCTACGTTAACTGTAACGACGAAGTGGAGACCTGCGCCCAGCGCGGTGTGTTTAGTTTGCCCGTGGTGCAAGTTTATTTGCAGGGGCAAAAGTTTGTCGAAAAAATTCGCATCTTTAGCATCGGTGCGTTAATCGAAGAATTAGAGCGCCCGATGCAGTTAATGCAGTCATAACAAGCGTAAAAGAGAGAATATGAATATCATCACCAGTTTGTTTATCGCTAGCTTATTTTCTTATTTAATGATTGAGTTGTGGCTCAATCACAAAAACCAGCAACACATCTTGGCGCATCGTGCACAAGTCCCGACGGACTTCAGTGACATTCTCAAACTAGAGGAGCATCAGAAAGCCGCTGATTACAGTTTAATAAAATTGTCTGTTGCGAAACTGGGTTTGTTTGTCGATGGTTTGTTGTTATTAATCATGACGATTGGCGGTGGGTTTCAAGTGATTTATGATCTTTGGCAGGCTAGTCATTTATTGTCAGGTGCTGGTCAAGACGTTGCCTTTTTGCTGTCTGTTTTTGCGTTAATGTCATTCGTTGGGTTGCCATTTTCGCTTTACAGTACCTTTGTTGTCGAGCAGAAGTTTGGTTTTAATAAAATAACACCCGTTAAATTTGTTACTGATTTGCTGAAACAGTGGGCGTTGATGCTCATTCTTGGTGTGCCTTTGTTATGGGGCATGGTCGCCATTATGAATGCCTTTATTGATGATGTTTGGTGGCTGTATGCGTGGGCGGGTTGGATGGTATTTAACGTGCTTTTACTTTGGGCTTTCCCCATTTGGATTGCGCCATTATTTAATAAGTTTACCCCGTTAGTCGATGGCGAAATGAAAGATCGCATTGAAGCGTTACTGGCAAAAACGGGCTTTA
>DZAT01000023.1:0-25238 GCA_022736205.1 Thiomicrospira cyclica | reverse complement strand
GTCGATGGCGAAATGAAAGATCGCATTGAAGCGTTACTGGCAAAAACGGGCTTTAGCAGTAATGGTATTTTTGTTATGGATGGTTCATCGCGTTCGGGGCATGGTAACGCCTACTTTACAGGGCTGGGTAAAAATAAACGCATTGTCTTTTACGACACCTTGCTTGAAAAATTGAGTGTGGATGAAGTAGAGGCTGTGCTTGCTCACGAGTTGGGGCATTTTAAGCATGGTCATATCAAGCAGCGCTTTATCGAAGGTGCATTAATCAGTTTGGCTGGGCTGGCATTGCTCGGTTGTTTGGTGCAGTTACCCGAGTTTTACGTTGGGCTAGGCATGACGACACAAAGCCCCGCGATTGCCTTATTGTTATTTATGACGGCAGTGCCGACACTGTTTTTCTGGCTCAGTCCATTAATGGCGATCAAAAGCCGAACCCATGAATTTGAAGCAGACACCTTTGCTGCACAGCACGCTTCAGCAGCATCGTTGGTCAGCGCTTTGTTAGGCATGTATCGTGATAATGCCAGTACATTAACGCCGCATCCGTTGTATTCAGCGTATCATGATAGTCATCCACCAGCAAAAATTCGCATCGATCATTTGAAGTCGCTGCAATCTTAACGCGCAGCTACTTCAGCGGCAATATCACGAATCGTTGGTAAATCAAGTTGATATTCTTTTGTCAAGGCAACGGCTCGCGTTAAGCGAGCTGGCGCACTGCGTCCCATGCAGTTATGGTTTGGGTCGCCATAACAAGCAGCGATAAAGGCTTGCATTAAGCTATCATGGTCAAAGCATTGTTGAGTAAGTGCTTCTTGCAGTTGAATGATTTCTTTGGCAACGGCTTGCATGAGTTGGTGATATTCTTCTACGAGCGCTTTGGTTGTGCCTCCAGCAACTAGGCCAGCAATATTGGTTGTTTGGATATAAATATTTTTAACAACCAATTCAAATAAAAGCGCTGCCTCAGTGTCTAACTGACGGCAGGGCAGTCCCAGTTTTGAGTAGATAGCAATTACTTCTGCCGCTAAGTTACCCAGCACAACAGAGGGCAAAACTACTTGCGGTAATTTCCCCGCTTTCTTTTCGAACCACACGGAAATAGCGGTTGGCTCGCTGATGTTGTGTTGAAGCCAATCTTGCGGCAGTAATTCGTTTTGAATTAGTACCAGTTGTTGTTGCCAAGTATCAGGAATGTGAGAGAGAACAAAATGAATGTCTTTTTCGCCCACACAAATCCAGACACTATCGGGTTTCGGATGCGCTTTGGCGATTTCTTGTAAATTATCGTGGCGTGAAATAGGAATAATTTGATGTCCATTTTTTAACAATCCAGTCGCAAAAATGCTGCCTAATTCACCGAGTCCAATCACAATACTTGTTTTCATTGATACATTATCCGAGTTGTTTTCGCTTATTTTAGCCGATTATCTATTTTGTAGACAATCAAACCGTTATAATGTGTAACTATGAAAAATACGTCTAAAGCCAAACAACACATGCCAGAAATGCAGCCAGAAATTCAAACGTCTCTTGATTTAACCAATCCAACGCTTGATGTCCATCTTGCCCAAGATCCCGAACAGCAGCGCGAAGCGGAAAAGTACGAAAACCCTGTCCCGAGCCGTGAATACATTATGACGCTGCTTGAAGAAGCAGGTAAGCCAATGTTTACCGACGAAATTCAAGAAGCGCTTCACGTTCATGATGAAGAACGCATGGAAGGAGTGCGTCGTCGCTTGAAGGCAATGGTGCGTGATGGTCAATTGTTGCAAAACCGCAAAGGTGCGTTTGGTTTAATTCAGCGTATGAATTTAACGCGTGGTCGTGTGCATGCCCATCCCGATGGCTTTGGCTTTTTGGTGCAAGATGCGGGTGGTGATGATTTATTCCTACCTTTCCGCGAGATGCAACGCGTTATGCATGGTGATATCGTGCTCGCTCAAGTGGTCGATGTCGATCATCGTGGTCGTCAAATTGGTGCGATTATTGACGTGGTTGAACGTGCGCATCAACAAGTGGTAGGCAAACTAATTTTCGAACACGGATTGGCTTTTGTCCGCTCTGAAAACAAACGAATTACCCAAGATGTACTCATTCCTGTCGATGCGATGCTGGGTGCGAAAGAAGGGCAGTTAGTCATTGCTGAAATCATTCATCCGCCAACGAATCGTTCTAGCGCGGTTGGTCATATTAAGCAGATTCTCGGCGACAATATGGATCCCGGCGTTGAGATTGAAGCTGCTATTCACGGTTACAATTTGCCGAACACTTGGTCTGATGCCTTGCTCGCAGAAGTGGCCGCTTTGCCCGATACCGTGATCGAAAGTGACTTAGAAGGGCGTGAAGATATTCGTCATTTGCCATTGGTAACCATTGATGGCGATGACTCGAAAGATTTTGATGATGCCGTCTATGCGGCGAAGCGTCCTGATGGTAGCTGGCGTTTAATTGTTGCCATTGCTGACGTCGCGCATTATGTTAAAGCGGGTTCTGCTTTAGACGAGGAAGCGATTAAGCGTGGCAATTCGGTTTATTTCCCGCAACGCGTGATTCCGATGTTGCCAGAAAAATTGTCGAACGACTTATGCTCACTGAACCCACATGTAGATCGATTATGTATGGTGGCAGATTTGTCGCTTAATGCGGATGGTACGGTTCGTCGTAGTCGTTTTTATAATGGTGTGATGCACTCTCATGCACGGTTAACCTATAACGTTGTCGCTAAAATTGTGGTCGATAAAGATGAAGCTGCTCGAGAACAGCACAAAGAACTGGTTAAACAGCTTGATGGGCTTTACGAGTTGTATCATGCATTACGTGCATTACGTACCACGCGTGGTGCGATTGACTTTGATACGGTCGAAACCAAAATCATATTTGATGAAGACCGCAAAATTGATCGCATTATGCCAATGGAACGCAACGACGCGCATAAACTGATCGAAGAGTGCATGCTGCTTGCCAATGAATCGGTCGCTAAGCATTTGTCGAAAGCAAAATTGCCGACGCTTTACCGTTTGCATGAGTCTCCACCCGAAGAGAAGCTCAAAGCATTGCACCACTTTTTGGGCGATTTTAGATTACAACTTGGCGGTGGTGACGAACCTAAAGCGCTTGATTACGGTAATTTAATTGCCTCGATTCAAGAACACCCCAATAAAGAGTTAATTGAAACGGTACTCTTGCGCTCTATGGCGCAAGCGACTTATAGCCCGAAAGAGGGCGGTCATTTCGGCTTGGCTTATGAGCATTATTTGCACTTTACGTCACCGATTCGTCGCTATCCTGACTTGATGGTTCATCGAGGGCTAAAGCATTTAATTTCTAAAGCAAAGAAAACAGACTGGGCTTGGTCTGAAGTGCAACTAGAGCAGCTTGGTCAGCAGTGTTCAACGACCGAGCGTCGTGCTGACGAAGCGGTTCGTGATGCCACTAACTGGCTTAAATGTGAGTATTTATCGCATTTTATTGGTGATACCTTTGCTGGTGCAATCAGTTCGGTAGCCAGTTTTGGTATTTTTGTTCAGCTTGATCATTTGTTTGTCGAAGGATTGGTTCATGTAACAGAACTGGGTGATGAATATTTCCATTTTGACCCTGTCAAGCACTTGATGCTAGGTGAGCGCACTGGTAAATTATTCCGCTTAGGCGATCGTGTTGCGGTTCAAGTGGCGAGCGTGAATTTAGATGATCGCAAAATTGGGTTTTGTTTTCCAAAAGCGGACAAGACAATAACCCAGAATAATGAGTTGGCAGGTATTCCTGCACCAGCAAATCCTAAAAAGCGTCGCACTAACACAAAGACTCGAGCGCCTCGTCATGACGATGGTTTTAGTTCTCGTCATGAACCAACCAAAGATGCGATTGAAGAGATACGCACCCTAATGCTTGAGGATGAAGTGCAAACGGATGCTGGTGAAACAAAAGCGCCTGCTAAGAAGAAACGTCGCCGTAATAACAATCGTCGTCGTCGCGAGCCAGCGGCATAATGAGTATTGGTGAAGTTCATCCTGGTTGGCATGCAGCCGAGTCTGCTGTTGCCAAAAGCCCTGAGTATGTTCTTAAACTCTGGTTGCAGCAAGGTCGAGAGGATAAACGAGCTACGGCTTTGGCTGCGCAAGCCAAAGCGTTTGGTATTCCCATCGAAATGGTGAGTCGCAGTGCTTTAGAAAAACAAAGCAGAGTGCATCAAGGTGTGATTGCTTGGGTGAAAAGTCAGGCTTTACCTGCTGAAGGTGAATTGTTTGCCTTACTGGATGGACTAGAGCATGCGCCTTTTTTATTAGTGCTCGACGGCATTCAAGATCCGCACAATCTTGGCGCTTGTTTGCGTTCCGCTGATGCTGCAGGTGTTGATGCTGTGATCATTCCTAAGCATCATGCCGTTGGACTAACACCTGCTGTGCGCAAGGTCGCCTGTGGTGCTGCCGAGTCTTTGCCTGTGTTTCAGGTAACGAATTTGGCGCGTACCTTAGATCAGTTCAAAGATCGTGGTATTTGGATGAGCGGTCTGGCATTAAGTGATCAGGCAGTCAGTATTTATGATGCGCCCTGGCAGGGTGCTGTAGCCATTGTTATGGGGTCTGAAGATACAGGACTGCGTCCGATTACCATTAAACAATGTGATCGCTTGGTCATTATTCCGATGCTTGGTACAGTTCAGAGTTTAAACGTGTCGGTTGCAACGGGGGTTGTGCTCTACACTGCGTTGCAACACCGTCGTTAAGCTAAAAACACCTGTCCTTGCGCATCAACAATAATTGCTACAGCTTCGAGCGCTTGATTCTGGCAAGGACCTCTTACACAAACCCCATCTTCGACTCTAAAAAAAGCATCGTGTACCGAGCATTTTAAGGTCAATTCCCGAGGATCAATTTCGACTTTATACATTGAGTTGAGCGGCACATTGGCGTGCGGACAATTATTAACGTAAGCTTTCACGCTATCATCGACACGCGCTAACACGATGCTTTTACCTTTCGCTTCAACAACGCTGACTTTATGCGCCGTCAGTTTGTTAAGATCCGTTAGGCGTATTTTGTTATCGTTGGAAAAAAGATGGTTAATACCGTGTTGAGCGATTTTCTTTTCTGCCAAGCGAACAGCAAGTTCTAGTGCTTCACCTGTGCTATGTCCACGAATTAGCGCATCAATAATGCCAGCATTAAAAACGTCACCAGCACCGAGCGTATCGACTACTACGCAATCTGGATTGGCATCGACTTGATAGAAATGACCTTCTTCCATTGCAAAGCCTCCCACATTGCCCCACCCACAAAAGAGTTTTGCCTGAGGCGCAAGGGCTTGCATGGCACGTAAAAAATTATCTGGTTCTGTGTAACCACGCCCCAAAGCAAAATGTTGAGAAAACATGATGATATTTGCGCTTGCTAAACAATCATCTATACCATCTCTTTCTTTTTCGACCTCTAAGGATATGGGTTGATGCGTTAAAAAGGCGGTTGCGATATTGAACATACCTATCAGCGCGTCTATATTTCTGCCTTCGAAATGCAGCCAATCATAATCTTCGATACTGATCTGTGCAAAATGTTCAAAGTCGAGTTCTGGCAAATGTCTAAAATGGCTGATGGTTCGAGATCCTGTATCTTGCGCCACCAAGATGGTGGAGATGGGTGTCGAGCCTTTTTTTATGGATTGAGCCGTTGAATGGTCAATTTGAGCAGCATTTAATTGTTGTTTTAGCATATGACTAGCCGAATCTTGTGCAAGCGTGCCACACCAACTGACACTGTGCCCCATCTGAGCCAATACCATTAAGCTATTCACAGCATTGCCGCCTAGACGCTCACTCATTGTAAGGCAACGACTTTCTGTGTTTTCTTGTGGGTAACAGGTCACATCAATTACTCTGTCAAGAACCGCATTGCCAACCGCTAGAATTTTTGCCATAAACCATTCACACCTATCACAGATTCTTTATAAATTTACGATCAATTGTACCTTAATTACCCTAAATATGAAGTGTTTAAATCTGTTGAGACTCATCATAAAATGATGTTAAAAAGACTTGACAAGCGGAAAATAGCTTGTTGTGCTCATAACGTTTTTTAGTTCTATTAAGTCTTTATAACCCATTGTTAATATTTGTATAATCTAATAATTAATGATTGTTTAATCTGTTAACACAATGAAAAGAGGTCGAATAAAGCACTCAAGTGAGCTGTGTATAACTTTGTGTAAAAGTTTTCGAGCAGCTATTTTTTTGTTGAAATAATAAACATTTTTAGACGTGCTTAAAAATAAGGCAGTAATGGTTTGTGGTAATTAAGCGCATTGATTGATAGAATAAGAAGCATTAAATACACCTCAAGCCACCGATAAAGACGATAAGTATGTACGAGTCATTTTTTGGTCTTAATGGCCTGCCGTTCAAAATAACACCCGATGATCGTATCTTTTTTGGCGGTGCTCAACGTCAAGAAGTGCTTGATGCGCTTATTTACACGGTAGAACGCGGCGAAGGTCTGATTACGGTTATTGGTGAGGTTGGTACAGGAAAAACAACGATTGCGCGCGTGTTAGCCAAACGCCTGCCCGATGGCGTGCGCATTGCTTCAATTTATATGCCCAATGTGCAGCCGCTTGATATGTTGTACATGATTGCTCAAGAGTTAGGGTTAACGATTCCACCCAATCAAGCTAAATATGCGGTTCTAGAGTCCTTGCGCGCGTATTTAATCGCGCAATATACGCAAGGTCAGCGTACATTATTGCTGATTGATGAAGCGCAATCGATGCCATTAGAGACGCTAGAAGAACTGCGTTTGTTATCTAATATGCAAACGGATGATTTTAAGTTGTTGCAGATTATGTTGTTCGGACAGCAAGAATTGCAGCAAATATTGAATCTTCCTGGTGTGCGTCAGGTCAAGGATCGTATTGTTTATCATTTGGACTTAAATCCCTTCTCGCTTGAAGAATTAGCGGCTTATCTTGAGTTTCGTATGCGCATGGTGGGTTATCGTGGCGAGCGTTTCTTTTCCGATGATGTGGTACAAGCGATGCATCAGGCAACGAAAGGTTTTCCGCGTGCAGTCAATAAGTTGGCAGACAACGTGTTAATGTCAGCCTTTGCCGATCAGTCATCTGTCGTTTTGTTGCGGCATGTGAGTACGCCTGTTGATGCTGTCTCTATTCAAATCAGAGAGCATGAGACGCAGTTAGTAAAGCTGATTAAGTCATCGTTACCCATTCAGGCAGGACTTGCTCTATTGGGTTTGTTTGTTATCATTTTATTGTTTTCATTGCTTTTTTCATCGGACAAAGCGATCACTAAAGTAGCTGATGATCATCAGTCAAATATTGCAGCGCCACAAACACGTCCTTCTTCCTTGCCACTCAGCGTATCGCCTGTATTGCCAGTTATCTCTCAGGAGGCTGAGCCAGTACCAGCTGTGCAGGGTGAAGATAACGAATCGGTTACTAAATCAAACGATGCCAGCATGCTTCTATCATCATCATCTCAGCAAATGCCTGTTGGTGTGTCTACTCCAGAAGTTAGAATGAACGTAAAACATTACCCGCTAAGTTATTGGCAAGACAATCATCGTAAAACGTTACAACGTTTAACGGATTCTACAGCTGCAGATCGTTATTCGTTGCAGCTGATGTCCTCACCGTGGCGTCTGCGTGATGAATTTAGCGTAATTGCCAGTTCTGTGAATAATCGACTGCCTTCAAACCCTACTTTTTTGATTGATTACGTGCTTTCTGATGGTCGAGCACGCATCGCGTTGCTGTATGGCGTGTATAATAGTCGCGAAGAAGCTCAAGCTACGCTGGATCGCTTGCCTGATTTCGCAACAAGTTTTGCGCCCGTCGTGGTTGCGCTTAAATCAGTCAGTAAACAAATGTCAGCATCGACAGCCTTACAAATGGAACCCTAGAGTTGTGAAGTTAAGATTTGATCGAGTATTTTTATTAATCACACTATTCACGCTGACTGCTTGTCAAAGTAGTCGACCAGACCCTAAGGTTTTCGAGCCATCGCCAGAGCATCTGCAACGCCAACCGATGATATCGGGTGATGCGCAAGTGCCCATTCCAACGGTAAGCAATCGTGCACCTTACTTGCCTAAGCCAAGAGCTAAAAAATATAACGATTTGTACAGTGTTTCGGTTGTGCAAGTACCTGTTAAAGATGTGTTATTCAAATTAGCAAGAGACGCATCGCTGGATGTTGATGTCATGGATAATGTAGATGTTTTGGTGACATTAAATGCATTAGATCAGACATTGCCTGCGATTATTGAACGACTAAATGAATTGACTGGTCTGAAAATTTCATTAGAAGATCGACGACTGGTTGTTCAGGCGGACAAAGCTTACTGGGTTAATTATCCCATTGATTATGTTAATTTAGATCGATATTCGCAAAGCTCAATATTACTGGCTAATGCCGTTGGGCGTAGTACACAAGGTGCTGCTGCAACCGTTTCATTAGGTGCTTCTGCGGGTCAAGCACAGCAAGCGGCATCCTTGCAAACGGGTTCTAACGTGGCGATACTCAACCGTTCTCGTCATGAGTTATGGGTTACTTTGGGAAGTGGGGTCATGCGCACTTTGCGTGCGATGTATCCAACCTTGTCAGCACCGTTAGCAGAAGGTACAACCGAACAAGCTACGCCTGCGAGTACAACAGCTGGCTCATCAACCACCGATTCTGGTTCTGCAGTCGCTGCGTTGCAAGGGTTGAATGGTAGCAATAGCTTACCTGCTCCCGAGCAATCTCTCAATATGAGTCAACCTTTCAGTGCCTATCCTACTGGTGCGCCTGTCTCTAACTATGTCACATTAGCGCGTGAAGCAGGGTTTGTTGCTGTCTATGCGCCGAGTAGGGGGCATAAAGAGGTACAAAAATATATTGACCAAATGATGTCTGGTGGACGTAAACAGGTCATGATTGAAGCAACGGTTGTTGAAGTCGAATTAAACGATGAAAGTCAATCAGGCGTTAATTGGAGTGCCTTAGCTTCTGATGGAACCTTTAGTCTTTCTCAGGCGTTTAGTGGAACCAGTACAACAGCAACCACTGCGGGATTGGTTTCTGTTACGGGTAGTGCCATCAGTCGCGATTGGTCGCTTTCTTCTACGTTGAAATTATTAGAGCGGTTTGGTAACTCTCGCGTATTATCGAGTCCTAAAATGGTTGGTATTAACAATCAGCCGACGTTATTAAAAGTGGTTAAGAATTTAGTCTATTTTTCGGTTCAGGCACAAGTGATTGCTGGCGTAACAGGACAGTCGTCGACACGTGCTTACACAACAACGCCCAATACGGTGCCTGTCGGACTGGTAATGAGTATTTTACCTTCGATTAGTGAATCGGATGAAATTACCTTAGTTGTTCGCCCTACCATTTCTACCTTGAGCAGCTATGTCAATGACCCTAATCCTGACTTGGTTGATGCTGCTGGTAAGCGAATTGACAACCTTGTTCCCGTGATACAAGAACGTGAAATGGAGTCTGTGCTTAAGTTAAATGACGGTCAAATTGCCATTTTGGGTGGGTTAATTCAAGATACGATTGAGAATGAAGATACAGGTGTTCCTGGTGCTGTTGGTCAGCCTGTGTTAGGTTATTTATTTGGTCAAAAAAATAAAGCAAAACATAAATCAGAACTGATTGTTTTCTTGAAACCTGTCTTGGTTAAGCATCCCGACGTTGAAAATGGTAGTTTGTCGAATAAGAAATATTTGTTGCCTAACGCTTCCGATGGCTGGACTGACAATGGACAAAACCGATGAGTATTTTACTGGAAGCCTTACGTCAAAAAAGTCGTGGTCATTCCGATGCTAAAAAAGAGACTGCGTCTGCGCTCACACCAAATATGGTATCTAACGATTTCGTTGGGCAGCAAGCTGATAAGCCGCATGATGCTGTTTTAAGCTTAGAGTCGTTGTTAGAGCCTTTAAAAATTCAACCGCCCGAGCATCTTTCTTGGCAACTTTCTGCGGCAAACAGGCAGCCTGAAATGGTTTCTGATGTTGCACAACCAGAACCAGAAGTATTAGAAGATGATCGTGCTTTAGAGTTGTTGTTCCCAATTGCTGATGAATCCTTTGCTATGGTTCAAAGCCCAATTGAAACGGTTACAGAAGATCTCGCATCTGCACAAGTGCCATCTTGGTCATTGGTTAGTAGCACGCCTGAGTCAAAGTCTCTGTTGGATGTTGTAACGGTTGAGGATTCAGAACAATCAATGTCAGATAGCCTGTTTCTGACTGATCGGTTGCAAGATAATCACGAAGATGTTTTGGTTGTCGGACAGGATAAGGATTTACCCATCGGAACGCTGGATGTCGTTGATAGCCAAGCGCAACCCGTGCAAGGATCATCTCATCATTTTGATTTTGAACCTAACACAATGGCACAAGATTCGATTGTTCGGTCGGTAATTGAGAAATCAAATCCGACAGTTGAAACAGCCGCTTCTGCAACGCCAGTTTTTAGTGCTGCTAAAACCAATACGCCAGCTTCTGCCAGTAATTATTTAAACTTATTGAACAACAAGCATAACGGACCAGAACAGCCTACTCTAAGCAAGAAAATACGCTTACAAAAACCTTCCATCAGTCCTAAAATCTTAGTTGCGGGAGTCTTGGCTGCGACTGTTGTCGGTATTGGTTATTATGGGTTTCATTTGTGGGAACAAGATCAAGTTCAGTTGGCCGAACAGATGGCTCGATATGAAGCGCCTATTGTTATGCCAGCAGTCAATAATGAACCGTCTGCACCGTTATATGATGAGCATGATGCATCAGCGCGTTTGACTGATGCCACTGGCTTGCCAGTACCTGTTGTCGATACACCCGAACAAACAAAAGTGACTGATGTGACTCGAACAGCAACGGCTTTAGTGCCTGATGTTAAAAAGCGTCGTCAATCTGTTGATGCCGCTTTGCTTCAGAAACCGCCTGTCGGTGTTGTGATTAAAGGTGTGGCCATTTCTGACCTGATTAACACGGCTTGGAATAGTTGGCGACAGGGCGATATTGTTGCAGCAGAACGAAATTATCGGCAGGTTTTAGAGCGGCAGCCGAATAACCGTGATGCTCTGATGGGTATGTTTGCGATCACACAGTTACAGACATCGACTGCTGCTCAATCTCAGGATATTGCTGATCGTTTGATGGAACTTTATCCACGAGATGAAGAAGTGAAGGCGTTGGTGGCACATGTCGTTTATTCAAATAGTGCTTCTGTCGGAAATAACGAAAGTGATCTTAAAAATCAGTTACAAAACACACCAAGCAATGCCGCCCTTTATTATCAGTTAGGTATTCTGTATGCCAATACCAAACGTTGGTCCGAGGCTCAAAGTGTCTTTTTTAAAGCGGTAAGCCTAGATGCAGCGCAGCCAGAGTATTTAGCCAATTTAGCCATTTCATATGATCAACTGGGCAAAACAGACTTAGCGATTGCGGGTTATCGAAAAGCCTTAGAGGCGGCCAGATCGCGTCCTTCATTACTTAATCAGGATGCGTTGGCAGCGCGATTACAGTTCCTTTCATCGTCATTATCTCAAGGTGAGTAACAGTCATGGCTGACGTGTTAGCAGTTGTTCAACAGCCTAAGCGCTTTGGTGATATCCTCATCGAGAAGAAGCTTATTAGTCAAGATGAGCTAGGTGTTGCACTGGTTGAACAACGTAAAACAGGCAGAAAACTGGGCGAAGTTCTCGAGTATATGGGGTTTATTACCCAAGAAGCATTGCGTGATGCCGTGGGGGAATCCGTTGGTTATGCTTCGATTTCACTCAGTAACATTATTCCTGATGATCAAGCCGTTTCTTTGGTGCAAGAGACGTTTGCACGTTTGAATAAAATTATGCCTGTTGTATACAACAGCGAAACGCGTATTTTGAAAATAGCGACAGCGAACCCCGATGATTTAATGGCTTTAGACCGTTTGCGTCGCCACATTGCCAGTAAAGATGTGACGATTGAAAGTTATGTTGCCTCTGAAAAAGAAATTCTGTCAACGATTGATCATTATTATGGTTATGAATTGTCGATTGATGGTATTTTAAAAGAACTAGAAACGGGTGAAGTGAATATTCAGCTGTTAACGCAAACGGATGAGTACGCGCACCCTGTGGTTCGTTTGGTGGGTAGTTTTTTGACTGATGCGGTTAAACGCGGCGCGTCCGACATTCACTTCGAGCCAGAAGAGTTTTATATTCGCATGCGTTATCGTATTGACGGTGTACTACGCCAAATTCGTTTGTTGCACCGTAGTTTCTGGCCAGCTGTGCTGGTTCGGCTCAAAATTATTGCAGACATGAACATTTCGGAGACGCGTCTGCCTCAAGATGGTCATATTACCCTGACGGTTGCGGGGCGACGTATTGACTTTCGTGCCGCTATGCAGCCGACTTTGCATGGTGAAAACGTTGTATTGCGTATTCTTGATCGCGAAAAAGGCATTGTGCCATTAGAAAAACTTGGTTTACAGCCAGATGTTTTGCGTGAAATTCAGTATATGATGGCAAAGCCCATCGGTATCTTTTTGGTAACAGGACCGACAGGTTCGGGTAAAACCACCACGCTTTATTCTATTTTGAATCAAATCAATAGCAACGATATTAATATTATGACATTGGAAGATCCTGTTGAGTATCCGATGCAATTAATTCGTCAGACGAATATTAATGAGGATATTGGATTAAGCTTTTCGACAGGTATTCGTTCATTAATGCGTCAAGATCCCGATGTCATTTTAGTAGGCGAGATTCGTGATGAAGATACTGCCAAAATGGCGGTTCGTGCGGCGATGACAGGTCACCAAGTTTATGCGACTTTGCATGCAAATTCGGTTTTTGGTGCCGTGCCGCGTTTACTGGATATTGGCGTTGAAAAGTCGATTTTATCGGGAAACATCATCGGTATTATTGCGCAACGGCTGATTCGTCGTTTGTGCGTAGACTGTCGTACCGTTTATTTACCCAATCCACTAGAAAACAATCTGATCGGTTTGGCAGAAGGGTCTAAGCATCCTTTGTATCGTGCTTGTGGTTGTGCTAAATGTGATTTTACAGGTTACAAGGGGCGAACTTCGGTTGTCGAAGTGTTGCGGTTTGATGCTGATTTGGATGAAATGATTTTAACAGGGGCTTCTGGTAAACGTTTCGTTGAGGTTGCTAAATCAAAAGGCTTTCAGTCGATGGCTGATATGGGTTTTCGTCTGGTTAAAGATGGCACAACATCATTAGAAGAGTTATCACGTGTGATTGACTTAACTGAGTTTGTTTAGAAAATGAAGTCTTACCGCTATACGGGTGTCAGCCACGATGGGTTACGTGTTAAGGGCATGTTAAGCGCTCCGAATATGCAAGATGCAGAACGGCAATTGAGTCAAATGCGTGTCGAGGTTTTGGCATTAAGTTCTAGTACAAAGCTCTTTTCGCTCAGTAACCAGAAGGTAACAAATCGAGATATTATTACCATGACGTTTCAATTGGAGCAGCTATTGCGATCAGGGGTTCCTTTACTCGAAATTTTGAACGACTTGCGCGAATCATTTGAACCTGGTTACTTTAAAGATGTTTTAACGGGTTTATACGATGCGATGGTGAATGGCGCAACTTTTTCTCAAGGGTTGGCGCGTTACCCTGATGTGTTTGACGAGGTTTATACCAGTCTTGTTGCGATTGGTGAAAAAACAGGTCAGTTAGAAGGCATTTTGCATGATTTAGGCATGAACTTACGCTGGCAAGACGAGTTAGAGTCTAAAGCGAAAAAGATTATGATTTATCCTAGTATTGTGTTTTCTGTTGTGATGCTTGTGATTACCTTTTTAATGATTTTTTTAGTACCACAATTGGTGAGTTTTATTGAAGGCATGGGGCAGGAACTCACCTTTGTTACGACATCATTAATTGCCGTGTCTGATTATTTTGTTCATTACTGGCATGTTACATTTATTGGTATTTTTTTAGCGATTACTTTCTTTAATTATGCGATCAAAATTTATCCTGCTTTTCGTTTCAAAATGCATAAATTCGTGTTAAGCGTTCACCTAATTGGTCCTATTTTATTTAAGCTTAAAATTGCGCGTATGACCAGTACCATGGCGATTATGTATGCAGCTGGTGTATCCTTGCAAGAAATCATTAATATGGCAGGAAAAGTCGTCGGTAATGATTTTTTGAAAGCCAAGTTAGATGAAGTAGAAGGTAAAATTGTTGACGGTAGTTCGATTGCTGATAGTTTTGCTTCCGTTAGTGTGTTCCCACCCTTAATTCTTAAGCTCATTAAAGTAGGGGAAACAACGGGACGTATGGATGAGGCAATGCGTAATGTGAGCTATTTTTATGATCGAGAGGCGAAAGAGCTGATCGAAAAAGTAGAACCAGCGATTGAGCCGCTGATTACCTTGATTCTGGCGGTATTGGTTGGCTGGGTAATGATGGCAACCTTAGGTCCTGTCTACGATGTCATCACAAAGATTAAATAAATCATGAAGATTAACACGAGCGAACAACTGGTTATTTTATTGCGTGATGATGCTTTGTTGTGCTGGCGCGTGGTAGCCAATGTCGTCCGTGATTTGGTGCAATTTTCGATTGAGCCTCAAGCTTTGTTTGCGTGGTTAAAAAACTTTCCCAATGCCAAGGTTTATCTGTTAATTGATACCATTGAAGAAGAAGTTTATGTTGAATCATCGCCAATGCTGTTTCCTTGGGAACAAGACGCTTTTGCGCAACGTCATTTGCGTAAGCGTTTTCCAAAAACCGATTTTTGTCAGTATCGATTCGATACCAGTAAAGCTTATCCTTGGCAATCCCGATCAGGGTTGCTATTGATATCAGGCTTTAATAATGATCATCAATTAATACAGTTATTATCTTGGTTAAAGACTGCTGAAGTTTCGATAATCGGTATTTATTCAGCGGTATTGTTATTGCCGAAGTTGTTTCAGGAAGTTTGGTTTTCACATCCAAAACAAGCTGATTTGTGGCATCGCAAAGCGCATTTCATACTCAGTAGAACAGGTGTGGATTCTTTTCGTCAGCACTTGATCGTTAATGGTTCCTTGCGCACAACGCGTCAAATTCAGCTCAGAGATCAAAGTTTAGGCGATCAGCTGCAACAGTTATTGCAAGAAATTCGCATGTTAGATAAGTTTGTGCACACTCAAAAAATGCTTGACTATGATGTCACGCCCGACTTGTACTACCTAGGCGCAACCGAAGCGGATAGCGAGATTGCTTGGCAGATTTTTGCTCCTACGCTATATGCTTCTGCAGGGCGTGGTGCTTTTGTGGCGAGCAACACGATCGCTCAGTTTGAAGGGCATCAAGTACCTGATGCTGATATGATTATGCTATTGGCATTTGGACAACACTCGGGTGGATCTGATTATCTACCACCAGGTCTTCAAGAAACCCTGCGCTATCAGCAGATAACATACGCCTTATGGGGGCTCCTATTTGCCTTGGTTGTGGTTTTTGCCAGTTACTTAATTCATTTTTTTATTGAAACTGAAAAGTTCGAAAGCATGACGCAGTCATTGCAAACTCAACATACGCGTTATCAGCAAACACTGAGTGAGCTACAATCGAAACTTGATATCAAGATACCAGTTGAGCAACTCAAAAATATGGTCGAAACGGTTGAACATGTACAAGATGCGCGAGCCAAACAGGGTGCTTTGCCTTATTTTGCCGATTTGTCTGAGTTGCTTAAAGCCTATCCTAACATTCAGGTTCAAGAATTGGTCTGGACAACATCTGATGTATCGCAACAGAGTAAAAAACTAGATGCCGATCTTTTTGACGTGTCTGTGAATGCCGTTGTGTTGGCAACAGAAACGACGCGCTTACGCGATGTGATGGATACGATGGATTTATTTTTGAAAGCACTTAAAGATAAGCCCAGTATTGAGCAAGTCGAACTGTTACAAAAGCCTGTTGACTTAGATTCATCACGCCCCTTAATGATTATTGCTGATGATAGCAACGCGTCAACTGTGCAGCGTTATCCCTTCAAATTACTAATTCGTTTTAAGCGCTTTCCATGAAACCATCCTATCTACAAAAACCATTAATTAAGCCTTCTGTGTACGTGTTATTGGTTAGTATTTTATTTGCTAGCGTTTTTACGCAGCTAGATCGTATGCTGACCGAAATGAATCAAGAAGTACAGTCTGAGCAGTCTCGTGTTGAGTCTTTGTATCAAGAGGTGCATACAACACTAGATAAAATTGAGCTGGTTAAACGCTATAGCCAGCGCTTTAAGTCGTTATCAGCAGATGGTGTGATTGGGGTGCAATCACGAGCCGAGTGGATTGATAAGTTTATGGAAGTGATTAGCCGTAATCAGGTTTTGCATGCCTCATTACAGTTTTCGCCACGTGCTGAACTACAAGCCTCACAACTTTCTGTTGCCACTGACGCGCAGTTAGCACGCTATGAAACCATTAATTTTGAAGCAGCCTTTCAACACGAAGCAGATGTGTTAAACTTCATGAACGATGTCAAAAAGCATGTTCATGAGTTGGTGTTGGTTCAGGGGTGTACGCTATCACTAACCACTGTTGGTAATGACTCGATTGGTAAAGGCTTTCAGTTTAGGGCGCAAGAGGGGAATATTCTGGCGAGATGTCAGTTTTATTTTTTAGAAGTGAGTCGATCTAATGACGTGCCAGCATCACAGCCTTAGACTTGCACCCATAGAGGGGTATTAATGGTTATGTTCGCACCGTTTTTAGGATTGGTTTTCATTTTGACCATGAGTTCGATTTGTTACGCTGAGCCAGTTTCTTTGCAGCGATTGTTCATTTCGGCAGAAGAGCGTGCGCTCATTGAGCAACAAAAACGACAAGCCAGTTTAAAGCCAGACGCAATGGCACAACAAAAACGTCAAGATGTCGCGGCAACCGATCGTATCGCTTTAGATGCGTTACTTATTGGTTATCGTAACGCGATATGGGTTAATCAAAAAATGATTGATAAAGTTACAGAAATTAACGGCATCCTTATTGATCCTAAAAATGCCACTAAAAAAGGGTTGTGGATCATAACGCCCAGTGGTAAAAAGTATCTTAAACAAGGTCAGGTTTATCTGACAGAATCAGATAAGGTTGTTGAACGCTATGAAGCAATTTAAAACCAATTATCAGCGCGGGGCAGCATTATTGTTGATTGTTGCAGCGCTTATTATGTCTGCCGCTTGGATGTCATATGAATTGATGGGCGGTTTGGGGCAAAAGCTGAAGCGACAAAATTCGCAAGAAGTCGCTCAGGCATTAGCTGAAGCGAAAGAGAATTTGTTGGTTTTTGCGAGTAGTATTCCTGTACTTTATCCCAATAACTGTCCTCCACCAACTAATCCAATGTTAAATTGTACTGCTAACCCATCTTCCTGTATTCCTTGTGGTATTGGATTTATGCCTTCACCAGACTTCAATAATGACGGTTCTCCAGATGGGAATACATCCCAGATTATTGGGCGTTTGCCAAGTCGTCAGCAAGGAGCGAACTATTTTTTACTTCATGTTCGGGATAGCAATCAGAATCAATGGTTAGATACGCCTTACCCTATTTGGTATGCTTTACCTGCTACTATGGGTTCTGGAGCGACTTCACTAAGTATTCAAGCTAATTCAAATTGGAATAGCAATAAACCATTAAATAGTAATGTGCTAACACAAATGTTTAACTCATCGCCAGGCACTATTTGTAAAGTATTGCCAGATGGTATTTGCTTAGACAACAATGGTTCTGGCGCAGCAGCAACAACAAATCCAGTGGTGGCGTTATTAGTTTATGCAGGAAGCCCGATTACAGGACAAAACCGTCCTAGTAATAATGTCTCTGATTATTTAGATGATAGTAATGGAGATGGCGATCGAATATTTGTAAAAAGCTTTCCAGTCGGACAAACTTGTCAAGCTAACCCCAATAATTCATTAAGCTGTTTTAATGATATTGTCTTACCAGTTACCCTTGCTGATTGGACTAATGCAATGGAGTCTCGTGTTAAGTCTGAGTTTGGTAGCGCAAATTTAGCCTCAACTTTATGTAGCGCTAGTTGGCGTGCTTCTAATGCTACACATTGGGCAGTGGTTAATCAGTGGAATACTGTCACCAAGATTTGTCCGTAAACTAAGATTAAAAGAAGGTGTTACACATGAACATGATATATAGACAAAAAGCCTTTACGTTGGTTGAAGTTGCGATTGTATTAGTGATTGTAGGCTTGCTATTAGCTGGTGGAATGAATTTAATGTCGGCTTCTGCAGATACTGCTCGTTATAAAGAGTCGCAAAACAAGATGAATGATATTAAGGAAGCACTAGTAACTTATTTTATTCAGAATGCAGGAGTATTGCCATGCCCTGATATTCATAATGACGTTAATAATGCTTCTTATGGTATATCTGATTATACCTCTGGTGATGCGACTAGTGGCGGTGTTTGCAGTAACTATGAAGGGTGGCTGCCTCAAGTTACCTTGGGTATTGGCGGCAGTAATGATGCTTGGGGTGAGCGCTATAAAT
The DNA here is from genome assembly GCA_022736205.1 of Thiomicrospira cyclica. Classification (GTDB taxonomy): domain Bacteria; phylum Pseudomonadota; class Gammaproteobacteria; order Thiomicrospirales; family Thiomicrospiraceae. The sequence goes on along the minus strand of DZAT01000023.1, from coordinate 6,706 downwards.
ATATCGTGAGCAGAGCCTTTACAGCAGTCCCTGCAAATTCTCCCAATCCTCCCAATCTTTGTACAGGTGGATTTAGCCGTAATACAGCAAATGCATGGCGTATTTCAGTTTATGATTTGTTGAATGGTGCCACCGCAGCTCCAACACAACCAGCCTCAGGGTCTATGTTGGGTGATTGGGCTTCTTTTGCGCTTATTTCTACTGGAAAAAATGGTAGGCAAGCAAATGCAACTATTACAGCTACTTCTAATGGCGCTTTTCAAGGTTGTGCTGGATTAGATGCTCGAGAGCAATATCATTGTACTTCTACTACACCAACAGCTACTCAGCCATTCTTTTTGAGATATGGCAACCAAATGACCGATGGCACTACAGTTACCTTTGATGATATGGTCGTTTGGGTGGGTGATATGCAATTAATTTCCGAATTGCGTAAGTCTGGGTTGTGTAATAACAACTCAGCAAATAACACAAGTACATTAGCTGATCCCACCATCAGAACGACAGCCGATTTAACCGCTAATCCAGGTCAAACGGTTTCTGGAAATTATGATAATCACTCGACGCCTGTTGTGACTAGTGCGGGCAATGATAAGGTCGTTATTACGGGTAATTTAGAAAAAGCGTTAGATCTTAAAGACGGCAATAACACCTTGGATATTGGCGGAGACGCTGAAAAAGACATTACAGCTGGTGCGGGAAATGATATTGTTAGAATAAAAGGTAATTTGGAAAAATCTGCTAATCTAGGTGCTGGTAATGATTTGCTGGAAGTATGGGGAAATGCCGAAGATACCATTAACATGGGCGCTGGCGATGATGCTGTACGTGTCGAAGGGGATCTAAAGAAAGATGTTGAATTAGGCAGTGGTACTAATGCGATTTATGTTGGCGGTGACGTTAAAAAAGATATTACTGCGACAGGTGGTACGGCAACGGTTTATTTAAAAAACTATTCAACACTCGCATCTGTGCCCTCTGCACTTAAAGGCGATTCAGCACTTACCTTAAAGTGCTATTATAGCGGTGCTTTTGTTGTCTGTAGTTAATGAGTGTGGCATGTCACCCGTTCTCATCGTCGATGATGATCCATTGCTATTGTCATTGTTGTCTTTTTCATTAGCAGCTTGCTATGACGTTAAAACAGCCGATTCGATTGAGTCTGTTTCTCAGTTATTGTTGGAATCAGCCGCCGTCTTTTCGCAAGTCGTCATTCTTGATTTAGGCTTGCCCCCCATGCCCTATACGCCCGATGGTGGGTTAATGGTGTTGTCGCAAATCTTAGTCGTCAAACCGAATACAAAAGTCATTGTGCTAACGGGACAAGATCAGGAAGCTGTTTCATTTAAAGCCTTATCTTTAGGTGCTTTTGACTTTATCGCCAAACCCGCCACTCCTGAGCAGCTGATCGGAGCGGTGAAACGTGCTTTTTTATTTTTAAGACAGCAAGCTTTAGCAACAGAGCAAGGCATTCATGCCATTCAATTCGCGGTTTCGCAAGATGCAGGATTGAAGCAAGTACGCAATGAAGCCGAAAAACAATTGTTTTTGCAGGTTTGGCATCAGAGCAAAGAAAATGTTCATGAGACGGCGCGACGCTTAGGCATTAAACGTGAAAACGTGTATTACTTAATGGACAAGTTTGGTATCAATCGTGTTCATTCCTGAGTGGCTCTATTTGTTTTTGTTAACAGTAGGCATTACTGTCATTATTGTTTTGTTGTATTTGCGTGCTCAATGGCGTTTGTTTATGGGGGTGCTCAAGCAAGTACAACACCTTAATGATCGTAATGAGCGAGATTTAATTAATTTTTTAGATGGCTTGTGTGATTCTTTGGTTGCTTTGTCTGTGTGTGGTTTGCATTGGAAGTTACAGTGGTTTGGTCAGACAATTAAACGTGATTTAGGTGTATCCAGTGATTATGCGCATCATTTTGAGTTAATAGAATCGGATGCACACTTGCAATTGACGTTTTATGTGACCAGTGCGCGTTGGGAGAAAGCCTTTTACTTCGAGTTGCTGCGTCAACAATTACGCGCTTTGTGTGCGCTCGATTTAGCCTTAAAAATGCGCCAAGTGTCCAGTTTTGAACAGGCGGTTGCACGCTATCAATTGTTTTTAGCGCATGATCTTAAGAATTTGGCGCAAATGGTGGTGTTGTGGCAAAAGCAGGTTCAGGATACGCCGACAGAGGATGCGATTAATGCGCTAAAGCGTTGGCAATCGGTCGCGCCACTCATTGCTGATCGCGCTGCCTTGCTTGCCAAGCGGCTGACGGCTCCTGGTGAAATGGCTGCTCAAACGAACAATCTAACCCCTGTTTTAATGACAGAGTTGATCGGTAGGATAACACGTTGGGCGCAAGTGCATGGGGTAAAGCTCGCGGTGGTTTATCCTGTGCCCGATGTTGTTGTCGAAATAGACTGGGAAGCATTGGATGATGCTGCTTTTCAGTTAATGCGCAATTACCAACAGCACGCCAGCATAGAACAAGCTGTTTCATTGGTCGTAAGCGTCGAAAAAACGCACTTGCAGCTGTTGTTCTCTCATCCAGATCCGATTGATGAGTTTATCTTCAAGCGTATGCAGGAGCCACTATGGACATCATCAGAAAATGGTCTTGGCTTGGGTTTATGGCAGATGGGGCAGGTATTACAGCGCATGAATGCTGAACTGAGTTTGCGTCGTGATGCACAAGGTAGCTTATGCTTTGTTTGGCGATTTCCTTTATCTTTGCCGCTTTAGTGAATCTCTAAAACCCCGTCATTCCCGCGAAAGCGGGAATCTATTTCATTGATTTTTGGATCCACGCATACGCGAGGATGACAAAATATTGTGTTATTAGAAATGCACTGTAAAAAAAATATACTCTTTAATTTTAGTTGCACTTGTCGATAATGACCCTTGAAGCAACATGATTGCTCACAATTTTATTAACATGAGGTGTTCTATGAAAAATCAAAAAGGTTTTACATTAGTCGAAATGGCCATTGTATTGGTGATTATCGGTTTGTTGTTGGGTGGTGTGTTGAAGGGCCAAGAATTGATCGATAACAGCAAAATCAAAAATGCCATTAACGACTTGAAGGGTATTAGTGCGGCTAATAATGGTTATTTCGATCGTTTTCGTGCTCAACCAGGTGATGATGGTCCTTTAGCTACGTTGCAAGCTCGTGGTGGTTCTTGGGCAACGATTACGTTAGGTGGTAATGCTAACGGTAATTTAGATGTAACTGCTGCTCAAACCTTCACTGGTGCTGGTGAAAATGCTACTTTTTTCCAACACGTGCGTGCTGCTGGTTTCTTGGCTGGTGATCAAACATTGGTAGCAAACGTTGCTGCTTTACCTGTAAACTCGTTTGGCGGCGTAATGGGTGTCACGGCTAACGCAGTAACAGGTATGCCACTAGGTAAATATGTTTGTGCTAGCCGTATTCCAGGTAAGGCTGCACGTGCGATTGATGTCTCTATGGACAATGGCGATCCTGATAGTGGAACAATTATGGCTACTACTGCAGTAGCTGGCGCTAACACTGCTCCTGGTGCTGCTGCAACAGTTTATGTAGACACTGCTGTTTACACACTGTGTGCGCCACTATAAGTAGTTTTTTTAGGCATCGTTAGATGTCATAAAAACACGAAAAGCCCCATCCGTTCGATGGGGCTTTTTTGTTTTCATGCTATTATTATCGTCTTTTTATGTCGTTGGTTTGTATCAATGCTTGATCCTTTGCTGATTTCTCTTGATATTATGGGTACGGTTGTTTTTGCCATCACAGGGCTGTTGGCTGCCAGTCGTCATCATCTCGATTTGTTTGGTGCGGTTGTGCTGGCAATGGTGACTGCCATCGGTGGTGGTACTTTGCGCGATTTGATTCTTAATGTGCCTGTCTTTTGGTTAACGCAAACAGAGTATATTTATATTACTGTTGTAACCACGCTATTGGTTGCTGTGTATCGGCGCACGCATGTTATTCCTGTTCAGGTATTGCTGTTGCTTGATGCGGTAGGTTTAGCGGTATTCACCATTATTGGCGCACAAAAAGCCCTATCATTAGGCTATAGCGACGTGATCGCGATCATGATGGGTATCATGACAGGTGTTGTCGGTGGTATGATTCGCGATATCTTGGTCGGTGAAGTGCCACTTATTTTGCGTAAAGAAATTTATGCCACTGCTTCTTTTTTAGGCGCAAGCGTTTACGTGTTAGCTGTGGGTTGGATAGATACTGCTTGGGTGGTGATTGTTTTGTCGATGGGTGCAACATTGTCTGCACGATTAGGCGGTGTTTTTTTGGGTTGGCGTTTACCGAAGTTTATTACAACTTAGTTTATAACATGATAGGGCTTATTAAAACAATATGAATTTCCCGTTCGAGTGGCGCATTGGGCTACGATATTTGCGTGCTAAGCGACGTAACCACTTTATTTCTTTCATCTCGCTAATCTCTTTTCTAGGGATTGCGTTAGGTATTTTGGCACTGATTACCATTTTGTCGATTATGAATGGCTTTCATGAAGAAATTCGTAGTCGCATGCTCAGCATGACGGCGCATATGACCATTTCTGGTGCGGGCGAGCGACTCGATAACTGGCAGCAATTGGCGGCAGAAGTTAAGCGCAGTCCCGTTATTTTGGCTTCTGCACCCAATGTCAGTCGTTTGGCATTGGTAGCCAATGGTGGTCGCTCACAAGGTGCTCAGATTAAAGGAATCTTGCCCGAATGGGAAACGAATGTTTCTCATATTGCGGATAATATCAAAGTGGGTGCGCTTACAGATTTGGTGAGCGGTGAGTTTTCGATTATCTTAGGAAAAGAGCTGGCTCAGTCATTAGGTGTTACCATTGGCGATAAGGTATCTTTGGTCACGCCAGAAGGCGCGAATACGGCGGTTGGCTTTGTACCCAAAATGAAGCGCTTTACGCTTGTTGGTATTTTTGAAGTGGGTATGCATGAGTATGACGGCGGCATGGCTTATATTCATCTCGAAGACGCTCAAACATTATTTGGTTACAGTGCAAGCGATGTCAGTGGTTTGCAGTTAAAAGTTGCGGATATGTTCGATATTCCTGCCATGCGAGAAGGGCTCAGTGAGGCCATTACGCGCACCGTTTATGTTACCGACTGGACACAGCAACATGCTAATTTTTTCGCAGCGTTACAGCTAGAAAAACGCATGATGTTTATTGGCTTGGCGCTGATTGTGATGGTTGCTGCTTTTAATATTATCTCTACGATGGTGATGGCTGTTACCGATAAGCGCAGCGATATTGCCATTCTTAGGACGTTGGGCGCATCCCCTTTATCCGTCATGACCGTTTTTATTGTGCAAGGTATGGCAATTGGCATCATTGGTATGCTGTTGGGTGTGGCAGGAGGTGTCGCTGTCGCTACCCATATTGATGTGATTGTGCCCTTTTTAGAGCATGTATTTGGCTTTAAGTTTTTTCCAGCCAATGTGTTTTATATCAGTTTTGTGCCCTCGCATTTGGAGTGGTCGGATGTGTGGCAGGTATCGAGCATGACCTTTATCTTAACCCTGTTAGCAACTTTGTATCCTGCTTGGCAAGCTGCACAGCTACAACCTGCAGAGGCATTGCGTTATGAATGAGTTGCATCAGCCAGAATGGGTGCTAGAAGCACTGGGTATTTCTAAAAGCTTTCATGATGGTAAATTGTCAGTCGATGTGCTCAAAGCGGTTGATTTGCAGGTAGCACGCGGTGAACGATTGGCGATTGTTGGTAGTTCCGGTTCGGGTAAGTCGACCTTGTTGCATTTGTTAGGCGGATTGGACAAGCCAACATCGGGACGCGTGCAGTTGTTAGGTCAGCGATTTTCGGCTTTGGGTGAGTTGAAGCGTGGTCAGTTGCGCAATGCACACTTGGGTTTCGTCTATCAATTCCATCATTTGTTGCCAGAGTTTACGGTGTTGGATAATGTGGCCATGCCGTTACTGATTCGTCGCATGTCAATGGCTCAAGCGAGAAAGCAAGCAACAGAGATGTTGGGTGAGGTGGGTTTGTCGCATCGTTTATTGCATAAGCCAGCAGAGTTGTCGGGCGGTGAGCGTCAAAGAACAGCAATCGCTCGCGCACTCATCACGCACCCCGATTGCTTGTTAGCAGATGAGCCAACGGGTAACTTAGACTCGGCTAATGCACAGACAGTTTATGAGTTGATGTTGTCGTTACAGCGTCAAACTGGCATGGCGATGGTGATTGTTACGCATGATATGCAATTGGCAGCGAGCATGTCTCGTGTGCTACAGATGCGAGATGGACAGTTTGTTTAGCAAGACGCGTTAGTTTGCGGTATCATAGTGTGTAATGATTTGAGGTAACCTCTAATAACCCAATGGGTAGGAAGTCTGAAGGAAGGGGTTGCGATGAATGGCATGCAACACATTGATTAAATCCCTTTCCTTCAGTTAAAAAATAAATTTGGAACATCTAAAAACGAGCAAAGCGAGGTTTTTAGATGTTCCTTGACTCTTTTGGAGTAGGGCACGTGAGTTATTTTCGTGGCAGCATGGTTGCTATCGTAACCCCGATGACAGTTGATGGTGCGGTAGATTATCCAGCATTGGAACGTTTATTAGATTTTCATTTGGTCAATGGTACGGACGCGATTGTTGCTGTTGGTACGACCGGTGAGTCTGCGACGCTAGATTATGATGAGCATTGTGCCGTCATGAAGCATTGTA
>DZAT01000145.1 GCA_022736205.1 Thiomicrospira cyclica | reverse complement strand
AAATTGGACGCTGTTTTACCCTATAAACTGGTCATTTTTGCACGCTGATTAACAGTAGAAGGGATTTGGTAAGCTGATTTGTTCTCTAACTCCTGCCAACGGTCAACAAGTCGTGCTGTAAATGCTGGCGATAGCTGCGCTACAACAACATAACTATCTCGCTTATTGATTCGGTACTCTTGAACTGTTTGTCCTAAGTGGTTTTTAACTTCCTCCATTGGGGGAAGTTGAATTACACCTGATTCTGCAAGGCGCTCAATAGATCGCTTAACATGGTCATGACGCGATTCAACTAAATCAGCAATCTCTCGACTACTCATTGTCACAACGCTATTTACATTTATCATTAAATTAGTCATAATTATCTCACTCACTTTTGTTGATAAGCCCTCGGTTGTCCTGTTAAACGCCTTGGGCTTTTTCTTTGTCTGCAATTTGGCAAGCAGACACTGCCTTAGCCGAAAGGCTGTTAAGACATTAAGATGAAACCACCGTGTTAGAATGAAGCTGCAAAACTTTTACTCATAACCTAGGAGACTTCCGTGTTCAGTAAATTAAAAAACGCTTGCGGTTTTATTTCGCAATGCTTCGGACCATTCTTTGCACTATCTGTTATTGCTATCTGTGCAACTGTTTTGGCTTTATTCGCTTCTGAAGAAAATGCCCAAAAAGCATTTTCTCTCTTATTTGCTATCACTGGCATTTGTGCCGCTATTTCTTCGTTCCATTATTTCAGCAAAAAAAATACTGATTAATCCAAGAAGCCAACCACCCAGAAAACTGTAAAAATCTTGGTCGGTCATAACAAATCTCCTTGTTGGTGTTCACTGTTCACATTGTTCACGTTGCCACCGAATCGCTCATGCAATAACCTGTATTCAAGACGTTGCTGCTCATCTAACGAATCTGCAAACGCTCTTAGTAAATCGCAAACCAGACAGTTCTTAGAAATTGCCGCATGTGTTAACGCAGCCCACTGAGAATCGGTAAAGCGTGTTGGGTGTGATGCCCCTAGCTTCTCGCTCATTGCGCGTCACCGTGAATGGGGTGAGTAACCACCGCTGCTATAATGGCTGTGCTACCAATCCGATTAACGCAATGGAGATTACTCATGTTCACTATGATTCCCGTTTCATCGAGCGCTATATCTGCTATTGGATATAACCCTGATACGATGCAGTTAAAAATACGATTCAAAGCGTCGCACTCCTACACGTTTTGTCGTGTTCCGCCAGAACTGTTTGAAGCTTTTCTTGCATCAAGCTCAAAGGGCAGCTTTTACACGAACCGCATTCGTGGCAAGTACCACTGCTAAGGGTGTCTATTAACAAGCCGATTGTGTTGCACTCTTGGTCGTTGACTTGCCGCCACGATGTTTCGCTAGGTTGTGCGCTGGGGGAATCTGTGACGATGCAATTAGAGGTGATTAACATGCTTAAATGCGCTTGCTTTAACGCTGCAATAAGTTGATTCATTGCTCACCATCCTTAGCCGAAAGGCTGTTAAGACACTGAGGTCGTGGGAATAGGTCGGGGCGGTAAACACCAAGACGAACAGCAGCACCGCGAACACGGTCGATCTGGTGAATTGTTAAAACATCGCCCCATTGATGCAAAGCGCCCTTGGTAATTTCCAATGCTTTAGCTGCCTTAGGGTATGAACCCCAGATATTCTTCAGTTGTTCTTTTTTCATAGGTTAGAAGTATAGATGTCTTTACTAAACAAGTCAATATAACTTTACTTAAAAAGGTATAGGATTCTAAACATGAACATAAACGAACGCATCATTGCGAAAACAAAAGAATTAGGCATATCACAAGTTGAACTTGCTAAAAGAACAGGACTAACTAAAGGTGCTGTTAATCAGTGGTTCAAAGGTATTTCTGCACCAAATGGAGAGAACCTGCTAAAAACTTCAATAGCATTAGGCGTAACCCCCGAATGGCTACAGTTTGGCAAGGAGTCGATGGCGAGGGTTGTTGATACGTCGATTCCAGCAGAAGCCTTGCCCATGACAGCGCGTCGCCTTGCGCCTGTTATCAGCTACATTCAGGCTGGGCATTGGGTGGAGTTGGTC
>DZAT01000022.1:26902-30693 GCA_022736205.1 Thiomicrospira cyclica | reverse complement strand
CTCGGCATTGCCGATGCCCTCCTAAGCGCCCAACACCTAAAGCACCACGCCAAGCATTGCGTGGTGTTACTGTCGGGAGAATCTTTCCCTTGCGTCATTAAACCCGCTCGCTTTATGGTGCGCGAACTACCCGAACTCATTGCAGCCTGTCCCTTGCTCGAAGACTGGGGTTTTGCCAATCGACTGGCAAGCAACACGGGATTGGCGGGTTGTTTTGAGGGAACATTATCACACCTTGTGACGCAACTTAACGACAACGCTGAGTTTGCTTATCAGAACGTGACTGATCTTATTACAGATCAGCGCCTAGCTTAGCCGACACAATATGGAATGGCTTATTTTACTCGCGCTCGGAGCATTTGTCGGTTTGTTGGCCGGACTGTTCGGTATTGGTGGCGGACTTATTCTCGTGCCTGCCCTGTCGATACTGCTACCGCTACTCGACCTTGCCAGCAATGAGCAAGCGCTCGCCATTGCCATTGCCACAACCCTTGCTAGTGTCGCCATAACAGGCAGCGCCGCAGCAATTACCCACATTCGTAGCGGTAATGTCGACTGGTTATCGGTTAGAAAGCTCACGCTGGGCATTGCTGTTGGCGCTATATGCGGCGCATTATTAACCAGTAGCCTGCCGATCGACCTCCTCGGCATTGCCTTTGGCGTGATCGAGCTGCTCATTGCCCTACAAATGTTACTGGGCAAACAACCGAGCAGCAGCAAAACCGAACCCAGCTGGCTGGCGAGCAGTGCATTTGGCTGGTTTTCGGGCATGCTGTCGGCATTAATCGGTATTGGCGGCGGCACGATGAATACACCTTGGCTGGTGTGGCATGGCATCAGCCTGCCTGTTGCCATTGCTACCTCGAGTTTACTGGGTGTCATTATCGGCTTGGCAGGAACAGCGACACATCTGGGCAGCGACCTCATTCAATGGACAACACTACTAATTTTAGTCAGTGCAAGTTTAATCACTGCTCCTTTGGGTGCGACACTCACCCATCGCCTACCCATCCAAACGCTCAAGCGTGGATTCTCTTTGTTAATTTTTGTTTTAGGGTTAGTGATGTTGGTTAAGTTCGCTTAAAACACTAGATATGGTAGCAATCAAAAAGACGAGCTACCACGCACATCGTTTGCTGATTTTTATCCTTGTTTTACAAGGCTGCTATTGGTTAGAATGATGTTATTCCATCTTAATTATCCTACTGAATTGGTCTCGTCTTGTGCGTTACCGATGAAAGCCTATTTTACGAGAAAACGAAGCTTGAGCACACTCTGGTCACATTGCCTGCAACACTTAGAACACACCTTGCCTGCACAGCAATACAGCTCATGGATTCGTCCGCTACAAGCACACGAGCATCCCGAGCGTGAAACCCTACAGTTACTTGCGCCTAATAGCTTTATCTTTGATTGGGTGCGAGATAAGTTGTGGGAACACATTCAAGATGCCTTTACTCGTGCGCAAGCCGAACAGGGAACCAGTTGGAAATTGCTGCTCGATGTCGGACAGTTTAGTTCTGCGATGACTGAACCAGAAAAACCGATTGTGCCGACAGCGTTAGAACAAAAACCCATCAAGCCAAATAAACCGACAACCAGCAATGGTATCAATACAGGGCTTAACAGTCAGTTCACCTTCGATGGTTTTGTTGAAGGCAAAGCGAACCAGTTAGCCAATGCAGCTGCGCATCAGGTTGCCAGTAACCCAGGTGCTGCTTACAATCCGTTGTTTATTTATGGCGGTGTGGGCTTAGGTAAAACCCACTTAATGCACGCGATTGGTAACCATATCATTGCCAACAACCCACACGCTAAAGTGGTGTATTTGTCATCTGAACGTTTTGTACAAGACATGGTAACCGCCATTCGTCACCAAAAAATTGAGGAATTTAAAAACTTTTATCGCTCACTTGACGCACTGCTCATCGACGATATTCAGTTCTTTGCCGACAAAACTGGCACACAAGAAGAATTCTTTCATACCTTTAATACCCTGCTCGAAGGCAATAAACAGGTTGTGCTGACTTCGGATAAATTCCCGAAAGAAATTGATGGGCTAGAAGAGCGCTTAAAATCTCGCTTTGGTTGGGGACTGACGATTGCTGTCGAGCCACCAGAGTTTGAAATGCGCGTCGCCATTTTGCAAAAGAAAGCGGCAGCACGCAATATCACGCTGCCCGACGATGTTGCCTTTTTGATTGCCAAGCGCCTGCGTGCCAATGTGCGCGAGCTAGAGGGCGCACTCAATCGCGTTGTGGCTTTCACACAATTAACCCATCGTCCACTCACAGTCGATGTTGCCAAAGAAGCACTACGCGACTTGTTCGCCGCACAGCAACGCATGATCACCTTAGACAACATCCAAAAAACGGTTGCCGACTTTTATAAACTGCGCGTTAGCGAGTTAACCTCTGAAAAACGCACACGCAACTTGGCGCGACCGCGTCAAGTTGCCATGCTGATTTCAAAAGAATTAACCTCTCATTCATTACCCGAAATTGGCGATGCTTACAAGCGCGACCACACCACGGTATTGCATGCCTGTCGTCAAATCGCCAAGCTTCGCGCCGAAGATCGCCAACTTGATGAAGAAGTAAACACCTTATTGCGCATCTTGCGTGCCTAAGCGGCATGCTTTTTGTTAGAATTATATTAACTTAATTTGTTTTTTTGGAAACCACCATGAACCTAACGATTGACCGTACCGCTTTTTTTAATGCGCTCAAAGCTGTTATTGGCGTGGTCGAGCGTAAAAATACCCATGCTGTTTTGGGTAATGTGCTGCTCAGCATCAAAGGCAACGACCTCACCTTAACCGCTTCTAACCTCGAGATGGAAATGCGCATTTTGCTGGCAAGCAGTGTTAACGCCAGTGAAGACTTTGCCGTGACCTTACCGGCACGAAAAGTCTACGATTTGTTGTCGACGTTACCAGATGGTGCTGCTGTTCAATTCGAAATCGATGCAGGCAATGCCCTAATGAAAGTTGGTCGCAGCCGTTACAAGCTCTCAACTTTACCCGCCGATAGCTTCCCAATCATTGATATTAGTGGTCAAAATGCCAGTGTCGCTGTTGCTCAGCCCTTGCTGAATGCCATGATTAAGCAAGTCGATTTTGCGATGGCAACGCAAGATGTGCGCTACTATTTGAATGGCATGCTGTTCGAGTTAGATGGCTCACAACTCACGCTGGTTGCAACCGACGGACATCGGTTAGCAAAAGCCAGTACGACTTTGGCGCTAACACAAGACAGCAAATCGCAATTAATTGTACCGCGCCGCACGGTCATCGAGCTGGCAAAAGCGCTCGGCGATAGTGGTGACGTTACCTTAGGTTTGGCGCATAATCATCTCATGCTGACATTAGGCAATCTGAGCATGACGGTTAAGCTGATCGAAGGCAAGTTCCCCGAATATCAGCGCGTGATTCCCGTTAACATGAATTTCATGTTGGCCGTCGATAAAGCGCAGCTGAGTGCAGCACTGGCGCGTGTGGCGATTTTAGCCAACGACAAACTGCGTGGCGTGCGCGTCACCATTGCACCCGATAGCGTCGAGCTAACCACCAACAACCCAGAACAAGACGAAGCTGACGAATTTATCGAAGCAAGCTTTAACGGTGAAGGCATGACCACAGGCTTTAACTTGCGCTATTTGCAAGAAGTGATCGCCGTTATCCCTACCGAAAACGCCTTATTCGCGCTCAAAGAAGGCAACTCGCCTTGCTTAACCGAATACAACTTAGATGGCGATCGTATTCGTGTTAGTCAAGTCATTATGCCGATGCG
>DZAT01000022.1:3391-26802 GCA_022736205.1 Thiomicrospira cyclica | reverse complement strand
AATACAACTTAGATGGCGATCGTATTCGTGTTAGTCAAGTCATTATGCCGATGCGATTATAGTCCTAACAACTGGGAAGCCAAATGGCGCATATTTCGCGCTTGACTTTAATGGGTCTACGCAATCTCGCATCCATCGAACTCACATTTGAAAATACCGCGCCTGTACTCATTACAGGCGCTAATGGCGCTGGCAAAACAGCCATTTTAGAGGGCATTCACTTGCTCGCCAGTGGACGCTCTTTTCGTGAAAGCCGCCTACAACGACTGCAACAATGGCAAGCCGATCAAGTTACCTTATTCGCTGAAGTCGAAAACCGTCAAGGCAGTCAGCAGTTGGGATGGCAGCGTCATAAGTCAGAAACACAGCTACGCCTAAATGGCGAAAATGCCCGCGCACAAGCCGAATTGGCGTGGCACTTGCCTGTACAGATTTTTTCGCCCGAAAGTCACGATCTACTCATTAATGGCCCGTCAGAACGTCGTCGCTTTTGTGATTGGGGCGCGTTTTATCAGCATCCACCTTTTTTATTGGCGTGGCGACACTATCAACATGCGCTGCGTCAGCGCAATCACGCTTTACGACAAGGTGCTCCTGATAAAGAAGTTGCTTTGTGGCATCAGCCATTATGGCAAGCAGCAGAACAAGTTGATGCCGCTCGGCAAGACTATTGCACCGCACTGAGTGCGACGGTGGCTACCTTTGCGCCACAAATTAGTGATAGCCTCAGCGACATCAGTTTAAGCTATCACAGAGGCTGGAAAGCAGAGGAAGACTTACTCGACACTTGGACACAACAACTTGAACATGATCGGCAATTAGGCTATACGCAAGCGGGGCCACATCGTGCGGATTTAAAATTACGCAGTCAGGGGCGCGATGCACTGAGCATCTTTTCGCGCGGTCAGCAAAAGCTGTTAGCGCTAACACTGATGCTCAGTCAAGCAAAACTACTGAGCGAGAGCATCAACGAAAGCCCGATTTTATTACTAGATGATTTACCTGCCGAATTAGATGCAGCCCATCGACAGCGTGTATTGGCCGTTTTGCCACAACTGAATACGCAGGTGTTTTTGACGGCAACCGATGCCAATAGTCTGCCACTAAACGCCATGAGTCAGCACTGGCAATTGAATCAAGGAAGGTTGGAATAAGGTTATGAACATTTTGCTACTCGTTGCAATTGCCTTGGTTGCGGTTGCCCTTTATATCCCACAATGGCACACCCGACGCATTCTGGCACAGTTCAGCCAGCCGCACCCGACGCTACCGGGAACAGGCGCTCACTATGCCGAACACCTGCTGAAAAGCCAAGGCATTCACCATGTACGCGTCGAAGAAACACCCGATGGCGATCATTACGACCCAACGGCTAAGGTTGTTCGCTTATCGCCTGCTAACTTCCACACCAATTCGCTCACCGCCATTGTCACGGCCGCGCACGAAGTCGGACATGCCATCCAAGATGCGCAAGGCTACGAGCCACTGCAACGTCGGACAGAAATGGTGACGCGTGCTCAGGGGTTTGCCCGATTTTCAGGATTTGCGCTGATTGCTTTGCCTGTGCTATTGGTTGTCGTTCATAGTCCTATTTTAGCAGCGCTCGCCTTTGCGATTGGCTTTGTGTCTCAGTTTGGCGGGGTGTTGGTGAGCATCACCACCCTACCCGTCGAGTTAGATGCCAGCTTTAAGCGTGCTATGCCATTACTCGAGCAAGGCGGACTGCTCAGTCCGAAAGAGCTATACAACGCTAAACGTATTTTACGAGCCTGTGCCATGACATATGTCGCGGGTTCACTGTCTAGCTTGCTCAATTTATGGAAGTGGATGAAAGCGATTAAGCGCTAGATACAGCGCCCATAAAAAAGACCCACTTATTGCTAAGTGGGTCAATAGGGGATGGATGGTTGTCGCATGTCCCTAGAAGAGCTTCATCATGAAGAAATTAAATAACTAACGACTTCTGTCGCGCATCCAACTGTACCAAAATATCGAAACGCTCGTAACCAGAGCTTACTTTTAAACGCATGCCATTGCGCAACTCTAACCACTGACGACCCAAGTAATCTCGACCCGCTGCAACAACATGTAATGCATTGATGACCGTGTGGCGACTAATACGCCAAAAACGCTCGGGATCAAGACGAATCACTAACGAACGAAACGCATCGAGCAACCAGTGCTCGCCATGGTCGGTTCCAACACGTATTTTTTTGTTTTGTATATCACGACGAAAATAAAAAATATTGTCGATGTGTTTCAAGCAATGTCCCTCATTGCCTTCTATCCTCAACCAGCGTACCTTGTCTTGCCAAGGTAGACGCGAATGGAATGCTTCTAAAAACATCACTAAACCACCAACATGCTGCCACATATCAATGCCGTGAGCAGAGTGTAATAATTTTTTAATAGATGCTTGAGCAATGGGCTGATGCAAGAAGGGAATCGGGGCTTGGTGTAAGACTTGACGTAAAAAATTATCGAAATGACCTGTTAGAATCAACGGTGGAACTGACCACCCCTCTTTCACTAACTTATCAATGAGCACAATACCTGGCATGGCAACAAGGCGTAAGTTTAGAATCAACAAGTCAATGTGATGCGAGGTGAGATGTTGCCAAGCATCAACCCCATCTTTAGCGACAATCAAGTTGACTTCTGGTGACACCGCCAACAGATGAGACTGTATCTCTGTGCATGCTGCGATGTCGCTTTCTGCAATAAGAACGGTTAACGGTTTCATCTTGTGCCCTCTGTTATCATAATCATCAGTTTTGCAATTAAATCATTCATCTTTGCTTCGATTTAAATACTAACTTATCTGATACAGAGACACAATACGCAATTTTAATCTACTTAAAAAGCATTTTTATACAAGGTGTTACCTTTTAATACTCATTAAATTTTCTGTCTGCAACTGCTGCGTTAACAGCTGTCTCGCCACATCGCCTTTTGCCTGACTCGCATAAAGTTCCGATAAGGCGAGCGCGGCTGGAACCGTCGGCGCAAGTGCCAAACTGTGTTGCCAATCTTTTTCTGCCTGACCCACAATCCCCAGCTTATTCGCCAGAATACCCGACAACCACCATAAACCAGCGTCGTTAGGATGTTGTTGTTGCCAATGCTGCACCTGCTTCAACTCATTGTAAGGCTCATTACCAGCAACCTGAGCCAATAATGGCAGTAAGCTCGCATCCCAGTGCGTATTCAGTGATTTGCTGAGTATCTGCCAAAACTGTTGCGACTGACCCCATGCCAATGCACGCCGAACGTACGCACTGGCAACAGCCGTTTGTCGCTGCTGACGGCTGGGCAACATATGCCAAATATCATCGAGTTGTTGACGATCGACACAATGCGTAAGCTGTGCAACCAATTGTTGCCCTTGTAATTGCAAATAGCTTGCCCTAGACAAGGCCGATTTGGCACTGGGCAAGACTTCTGCCAATTGCGTCCATTGCTCTAATTTAGCCAGTGCTTGCACGCGGAGCGCTTTGAGCGTGCGTTGACGCGGATGCGCCACCAGCATTTCTTCGACAATCGCTAAGGCTTGATGCGTATCGTCATTCATCAGCCAGCGCGCTTGCAATAAGCGGATAGTAAAGGCTTCATCGGGGGCAAGATTAAGCGCCTGAGCAACATACTGATTGCGCTGTGCAGTTTTACCCTGCGCTTGTGCTAACTGAGCCGCTAACATCATGCGTAGCCACTGACTATCATCTTTGCCCTGCGTGAGTTTGAGCACCGCAGCATGATCGTCACTTAACGCCAAAGCCTGAATACCCGCATTGAGTCGCTGCACAGGCAAGCGTAATCGCTTGTTGTTCCGCCACACCAAAAAACGTTTTGGCGATTGCCACACCCCAACCAATAACCGCGTTGCGCCATAACCAATACCTGCAACAATCAACAAGCCCAAGGCCAAGGCACTCACCGAGGTTTCGACCAGCCAACCACCAAACTGAATAGCGACATAACCTTGTGCTGACAACGCCCAAGCCGCCAGCCACGCACCAACAATCGCCAGCGCACCAATCGACAACAAACGCATCATGACGTTTGCTCCGCCAACTGTTTGATATGATTGTGTAGATAATGCCATTGGGGCTGTGGTATGCCCTGCCATGCTTGCCACAATTGCAAACGCGATTGCCATTTTGTCAATAACTGCACAGACTGTTGCGCCAATAAGGCTTGCAATTGATTACTGGCTTGATTGACCAATAACGGCTGATTCGTTAGCAATCCAACCTGAATCACTTCCAACGCCAATGCGGTTTGTACGGGCCAAATACCGCGCTGACTCAGCGTTTGCGATAACTCACTGTCACTAACCCCTGCAGGACGAATACGCACCAAGCTCGATAAGCGTTGCCACCAATCAGCAGGTGCATCGGCAACAAGGTCAACCGCCTGATTCATGCCCGAATCCAATTTAACGCTTGCTAAGTCCGCGCGCAATCCCTGCCACATCTCGGCTTCCGACTGCCAACTAGGAATGTCGCTACGCAACGCATTGCGCTCACTCGTTAAGGCTTGCATCAATGCATGATCTTGGGCAACCCCTGCATCGGTCAGACTGGTTTGCCAGTGCTGTAAAAAGTGTCCCAAACGAATCGGATCGGGATTCAGCACCGCTGTCGCTTGTAACTGCGCCAACATAAACTGAATGGCAGGCGCATCGGTTAACTGCCAACCAGCCGCCTTTTGACGCGCCAAGGCTTCTAGCTTTTCAGCCAACTCGGCTTGTTGTTGCAATAAGCTTTTTTGTGCTGCTTGTTGTTGAACAAAGTGCTCGCTGATTTCTTGACGCAATGCAGATACCAGTGCCTGCGGCTGCGCCGCCACCTCCTCTAGCTTAGTCAACGCCGCTGCTTGTGCCTCCAGCTTCTGACTGAGCGCTAAAATCGCGCCCATTGCCAATAACGCGAAGATCGCACCAACCACCCCCGTCCATAATAACCAAGGCTTCGCAGCGATATTCGATTCTGAGACACTGGGAGTCATATCTAAGGTAATCGGTTCGTGTTGTGGGTGCATAAAGCGCTCCTTATCAATTAAGGGTTAAAACCTAACCCGCTTTGCCGCATCAATTAAGCCAGCCGATGATGATTCATCAGCAACGACAATCTCGCCGCGCCAACCTTTAGCTTGTGCAAACGCTGCCACCCGCGCACTCATCACCACCAGCGGCAGGTCGATCAATTGCTTGGCTTGCGTCTGGGTTAGCCCCTTCAGCACACAAGTAAGCGTTTCGGCACTGGCAACGGATAAAACACACGCTTCCTGCTTCAAAAAGGTATCGACCATCCCCGTATCGAAAGGTTTACAAATACGGCGATAAAGCGGCAGCTCTGTCACCAGCAAACCACGTGCGTGTAAGCGCTCACTTAATAGGGTTCTGCCGCCCTCTCCTTTCAAAATAGCGAGCTGTTGTCCCGATTGCGTTTGCGCCAAAATCTCGTGAAGCAAGCCTTCCGAGTCGGTCTGTGTGGGTACGGTTGCTGCAATCCCGCGCTCGGCTAAAGCGGCAGCCGTCGCCCGACCGATGGCAAACCAAATGGCTGCGGTTGGCAGGGTCATATTGGCTCTCTCTAAACTCGTCAAGGCATGACGACTGGTAACAATCACCACATTGGCATGCGTTAACGCACGCAAACCCACTTTATCGGGCATGAGCCAAAAAATATCCATTGCGGGCATTTGCCAAGGCGTTAATCCCTGCTCACGCACCTGCACCGCCATGCGCTCGCCATCCATCGCTGGGCGGGTAATCCATAAATGGAGGTCGCTACTCATGCGCGACCATAAACGGCATCTAAAATCTGCTTAGCGCCGCGCGATAACAACTCTTGTGCTAAATCGTGCCCCATGGCAGCGGCATCAGCAATCGCACCTCGACGCTCACCCCGAATGATGTTCGTGCCGTCTAAGCTAGCCACCAAACCACGCAACCAAAGCTGTCCATTTTCGAGCAGTGCAAAAGAGCCAATCGGCACTTGGCAGCCACCTTCTAGCGCCGCATTCATCGCACGTTCGGCGGTAATACAAGCAACGGTGTCGGCATCATTAAAGAAATCGATGTATGCTTGCGTTTGTGCGTCGCCTGCCAACACCTCAATCGCCAATGCGCCCTGCGCCACTGCTGGCAAACTCACTTCGGCGGGAATGAGGCTACGAATACGCTCTGGCATATCCATACGCTCTAGCCCAGCGGCAGCCAAAATAATCGCATCAAACTGACCTTCGTCCAGCTTACGCATACGGGTATGAATATTGCCGCGCAAATCGTGCAATTGTAAATCGGGACGAACCGCCAATAACTGGCTCTTACGACGCAAACTTGATGTGCCAACAATCGCGCCTTGCGGCAAAGCATCGAGGGTATCATAAGTATTCGACACAAAAGCATCGAGCGGATTATGACGTGCCAGCACCGCACCAATGGCAAAGCCTTCGGGTAAAAAAGCGGGCAGATCTTTCATGCTATGCACCGCCAACTGTGCATTACCTGCCAACATCTGCTCTTCTAACTCTTTAATAAACAAACCCTTGCCGCCAATTTTAGCCAAGGGAACATCGAGCAATACATCGCCTTGCGTGCTCATACCGATCAGTTCAACCGCAACGTCGGGATGCTGTGCTAACAACTGAGCCTTAACAAATTCAGCTTGCCACATAGCCAGTGGACTTTTACGGGTTGCGATATGCAAAGTGGTCATGGTTATTCCTTGGTAAATAGTTGGTAGCTATTCTATAATAGATTGCATGAAAACACTGATTAACCTGAGTAAAATCGCACGGTCACGCCGTCGTTTCTTAACGAGCCTAGCCCTGTTGCCCCTACTGGGTGTGTTTGGCTGCTCGGATGCGAAAGACTCGACCATTTTGAGTGTCGATCATTTGGCGCAGCTCGCTAGCGAAGCAAGAACGAAAAACATTCCCATAATGCTGTTTGTCACAGCGCCTTATTGTGGTTATTGTCATCAACTCGAGCGTGACGTGATTGTGCCTATGCTCAAAAATGTGCGTTATGCGCCACTGGTGTTGGTGCGTCGATTTGATTTAGGCAAAGATACTGCCGTTGATTTTGATGGTGCGTCTCGTGAAACCATGCGCATTGCCGCGCGTTATAAAGCACAACTCACGCCAACGGTGGTGTTTTTATCACCCGATGGACAGCAGCTAACCGATAATATTATGGGTGTTGCTGCCAATTTAGATTTATATGGCGGCATGATTGATGCGCGAATCAATCAGGCACTAGAAAAGCTAGGCAATGGCGCACGTATTGTGCACCACTAATCGCTAACGGGCTTTAAGCACCCCAAACATCTTGAGTGATGCTACTATGCCAACCACGCGCATATGTCGCTTCCATTTCTCTGAAGGCGGCATCGGCATCGTGTGGTGATACACCCCCAGCGCCTTTAATCTCGTCTATCTTTTCGCCCTGAACGTTATAAACACCCGCAATCGAAATACCATATTTATCGGATACCAAAGAGTAGCAGGTATTGACGTGAGCAGGCGACAGTACCCCTTTGCCTTCCAAACTGTTAACAATGGCTGCAGCGGTCATTTTGGCATGAGAGACTGCACTGTGTGCCGATTTAGGCATGGTGCCCGCAATCGAAGCATCACCCATGACATGAATGTTCTTTTTAAGCGTCGATTCGAACGTACCCGCTACAATAGGACAGAATCCAGAAGCGTTGGTTAAGCCTGCTTTGAATGCTAAATCACCTGCTTTTTGCGCTGGAATGGCATTAATCACATCCGCTTTAATTTCACCCATTTCAGAAAAAACCGTCATACTTGCCACATCAATTTTGCTCACTTTTCCGCCATCGGCAACGCCAACCCATTCAATCA
The DNA here is from genome assembly GCA_022736205.1 of Thiomicrospira cyclica. Taxonomy (GTDB): domain Bacteria; phylum Pseudomonadota; class Gammaproteobacteria; order Thiomicrospirales; family Thiomicrospiraceae. The sequence goes on along the minus strand of DZAT01000022.1, from coordinate 18,927 downwards.
TGTCACCATACAAGTCTTGCCACGCTTCCATAAACAAAGCTTGCTTCGAAAACTTATCTTTAGGATCTAAGATAACAATTTTTGCTTTGGGATTATGCTGTTTAAAGTAGTGCGCCACCATACCAACCCTTTCGTAAGGTCCAGGTGGACAACGATAAGGGTTCGGAGGAGCAATCATGACAAATGTACCGCCTTGCTTCATGGTTTCAATTTGCTTTTTCAGCAACAACGTTTGCGCACCTGCTTGCCAAGCATGCGGTATTTTATCGCTATTGGCTTGCGTGATGCCATCAATGTCACCCCATCTAAAGTCGATACCTGGTGAAACAATCAGCTTGTCATAATCTAACGACTGACCATCGGATAAGCGAACACGCTGACCAATGTCATCAATATCTTCTACGCTTTGATGTACCACCACCACGCCACGTTTTTTGAGTCCTTCGTATGTGAAGGTGAGTGATTCCATCGTTGTTAATCCTGCCAAAAACCAGTTTGAACCAGGGCAAGTGATGTGTGTTTTTTGTGGCTCGATGAGCGTAACCTGTAATGCAGGATTATATTTTTTTAAGTATTTAGCAACCGCACTACCACCAAAACCACCACCAACGATGACAATACTTTTGTGTCCATCGGGTTTGCTGCTACAGCCTACTAGTGGCAACAATGCACTGCTGGCAGCAGCATAAATAAATTGACGACGATTCATACCTTTCTCCTTATTGTCCTTGAATGCCAATGTACTTTGCGAGTTGTGCAATATCTTCATCGCTGTAACCCTTGGCATGACGATTCATCACGGTTGCCTGACGAGAACCGTCGCGAAACGCCTTCATCTGAGAAACGATCATCGACGCTGGATAATAGGATAAATTAGGAATACTGGCTTTGTCGTTAACGCCTGCATGACAAGAAACACAGGTATCTGCCAACAACTCACCGCGTTCGATGGCAGAAGCATCTGACGCAACAAGCGCACATAAAATCGAAGCGAATAGGAGCGTATTTGGTTTCATGATAAACACCTTTTGTCTTAACATTTCATGAACAATCAATTTTTTAATCACTATACCCTAATTAATTCTATAGAGTGATATTAATATTTTAATAATACCCCATAAATTAAAATAATGGCAATGCATTAAGCCGACCATGCCAAAAACCAGCGCGATCTTAACCCGATCAATCGGTGTTACAATAACGACCTAACTATAAGGAATCGCCATCATGACTGCCCCGACTTATCCCGCACTACAATTGAACCTAAAAGAAGAAAAACGCTTAAAAGCGGGGCATTTGTGGGTTTACAGCAACGAAGTGAACACGGGCGCAACGCCACTCAAAAGTTTCACTGCAGGTGAAATCGTCTGCGTGCTCGACGCATATGGCAAAGCAATGGGCATGGCAACCATCAGCCCCAACGCGCTTTTGTGTGCACGGTTACTCACCCGTGATGTGCGTGTCATTGATACTGACTTCTTTATTAAACGTTTAAAAACAGCACTTGCCCTGCGTACACAACTATTCGAGCAACCCCATTATCGTTGGGTGCATGGCGAAGGCGACTTTTTACCAGGGCTCATCATCGACCGCTTTGGTGATGACATTGTGGTACAAACCAATACCGCTGGCATGGATAACCTTAAAGACGACATTGTTGCCGCCATTATTAAACTGGTCAACCCAAGCAGCATTACGTTGCGCAACGATGGTCGTGGGCGCGAATTAGAAGGCTTAACCAGTGAAGTCGTGGTGGTGTATGGCACAGCACCCGAACAATTAGGCTTGTCGGAAAATGGCGTGACCTTCCATGCCCCTGCATTAGACGGACAAAAAACAGGCTGGTTTTATGACCATCGTTTGATGCGTGAACGCCTAAAGCATTATGTGCAAGGTAAGCGCGTGCTCGATGTCTTTGCTTACTTAGGCTCGTTTGGTGTGCAAGCGGCAGCCTTTGGCGCTAAAGAAGTGGTGTGTGTCGATGTATCGCCTTTATCGGCGCAATGGGTTGCCAGAAATGCCGCGCTCAATGGCGTGCAAGATGTCGTTAGCAGCATAACAGGCGATGCCTTTGAAGTCATGGAACAGCTATTGAGCGATGGCAAGAAGTTCGATGTGGTCATTGTTGACCCGCCCGCCTTTATTCCTAAAGCCAAGGACATGGCAAAAGGACAGGCGGCTTATCAAAAGCTGAATGCGCTGGCCATTCGTTTGACGCAAACAGGCGGCATGGTGTTTTCGGGTAGCTGCTCGATGAATCTCGCGCGTAATGACTTATTGACCACAGTACAAAAAGCCGCTCGTGCCAATGACCGCATGGTGCAACTCATAGAAGAAACCCATCAAGCACAAGACCACCCTGTGCATCCTGCCATTAAAGAAACGCAGTACCTAAAAGGCATGGTGTTTCGGGTATTAATGGGAGATTAACCTTCTGCTCGTGGCGCTCTTGCAAGCAACTGCGCCACAGCATCTTTAGGCGCGATTTTGCCTTTAATGACAGCATAAACGGCTTGGGCAATGGGCATATCGAGCTGATGTTGCTTTGCTAACACAACAGCACTTTTAACCGCTGCGATGCCTTCGACCGTGCCGATAGCAGCCTGTGCATCGTCAACGGACTGGCCTGCAGCCAATGCCAGTCCGAAACGACGGTTACGCGATTGGTTATCGGTACACGTGAGCACCAAGTCGCCCAGCCCAGCCAGCCCCATAAAGGTATCGGGTTTAGCGCCCAAGCACACACCCAATCGCATGACCTCTGCCAGCGCACGAGACACCAAGGCAGCGCGGGCGTTAGCACCAAAGCCTAAGCCATCGGAAACCCCTGCCGCAATCGCCATAATGTTTTTAAGCGCTCCACCAATTTCGACACCGAGCACATCGCTATTGGTATACACGCGGAAAGTCGCGCTGTGTAATCGTGCTGCCCACCAGTCGGCGGCATTCACATGATTACTGGCTGCGACCATTGCGGTCGGCAAGCCTTGTGCGACTTCGCTAGCAAAGGTAGGACCAGAAAGCACCGTACCAATCACATCGGGTAATGCAATCGCCACACGTTGGTGCAGAAGCTGATGATGCAACGGGTCGAAGCCTTTGGTTGCCCAAGCCAACTGAGGTGGCAAGCTTAACGCACCCAGCTGAGTCAGTAGATCGCTAAAGGCATGACTGGGAACGGCAATCAGCACACCACTCGCGCCCGATACCGCATCTGCCAAATCAGCAGTAATGCTGATGGCATCTGGCAAGGTGCAATCGGGTAATTGACGAATACGATGCATGGCTTGCATCTGCTCGCAGGAAGCAGCGCTATGTGTCCATAGTTGTACAGTACAACCAGCGCGCACCAACTGAATGGCAAGCGCACCGCCCCATGCACCCGCACCAAGTACTGCGATATTCATGCGCAATACCGAGTTAAGCCGCTGCCTGTTGCGCGTGCAAAGCATCGAAGTTAAGCGGTTGCAATTCTAATGGTGGGAAGCCACCTTTGAGCGACAAGCTGGCAATGGTTTCGCGCGCATATGGGAATAAAATGGTTGGACAGTAGCTGTTTAGTAAGCCTGCCATATCTTCTGGTGCAAAGTTTGCAATGGCAAATAAGCCCGCTTGTTCGACTTCGACTAAAAAAGCGGTTTGCTCTTCTAGGCGCACGGTTGCAGTCAAGCGCAACGACACTTGCCAGTGATGTTCGCCCAACTGTTCAGGATCTACTTTAACCTGTAAGTCTAGGGTCGAGTTGAACGGCATGGTGAATACCTGCGGCGACATCGGTGATTCAAACGAAGCATCGCGCAAATAAATTTTTTCGACAGCAAAGTGAGGGGCAGCTTGTTCGCTCATTATTGGGTTCTCGTGTAATTTTTAAAAAATAATAGATTAGGCAACTTCTAAAAACCCGTCATTCCCGCGAAAGCGGGAATCTATCTCTTTGATTTTATGGATCCCCGCATGCGCGAGGATGACGAAGTATTGAGTTACTAGGAGTGCCCGTTAGGTAATATCTGATTCGTCTATGCACTCAATGCCTAACAAGGCATCCAACTTACCCGCACGATCTAAAGCAGACAAATCATCGAAGCCACCAACATGGACATCTCCGATAAAAATCTGTGGTACAGTGCGACGACCCGTTTTCTCTTGCATCTCTTGCCAAACCTCTCGGCTTTTTGATGCGTCAATATCCGTCCACGTCGTAATGCCTTTATGCGTTAGCAAGCGCTTTGCCATGGTGCAATAAGGACAAACGGGCGTGGTATAAATAATGATTTTATTCATAAAAACCGCCTTACTTATTTTTTCTTGCCGTGCTTTGCCAAGGGTAAATTAGCCGATTTCCACGACGTAATACCGCCAGACAAGTTGTTAACATTGCTAAAACCCGCTTTAACCAACATGCCGCATGCGCGCGCCGAACGCATACCGCTTGCGCAATAAACCAGTGTCGCGCCCGCTTTATGACTTTCTAAGGTATCGAGCTTTTGACCCAAGTCGGCAATGGAAATATTTTTAGCGCCATTTAGGTAACCCGTACGATATTCATCGACCGAACGCACGTCTAAAACAAAAGCACCATCGTTCATGAGGCGAACCGCCTGCTCTGGAGACACGCTCGCATAACCTGCCATTTTGTCGCCAAAGTGACTGTTAATAATCATCACGATAATGATAAACAAAGAAAAAAACAGTAGCCACTGCTGCTGTGCAAACTCGCCTAGTAATGCCAAATCCATGGAGAAAACCTTGTAAAACCGAATAACATCGCATGATTCTAACCGATTTTCTGGTTATAATAAAAAACTAATGACATTAACATATAGGAAATCGCAAGATGAGCACATCAAGCCCGAAGCACAAACCCATTGGTCTGATTATTTTGGATGGCTGGGGTCATCGGGAAGCGACCGATTTTAATGCCATTGCACAAGCCAATACGCCCAACTGGGACACGTTGTGGGATAGTTATCCGCATACGTTGATTAATACGTCGGGTAATGTGGTTGGCTTGCCCGAGGGACAAATGGGCAACTCAGAAGTCGGTCACTTAAACTTAGGTGCAGGACGTGTTGTCTATCAAGAGTTCACCCGCATTTCTAAAGCGATTGATGATGGCGAGTTTTTCCACAACGCAGCATTAAACAATACCATGGAAGCCGTCGCTGCAAGCGGTAAGGCGTTACACCTGTTGGCGTTATTGTCGGATGGTGGTGTGCATTCTCACATTTATCACCTCAAAGCGACCATCAAAATGGCAAGCGACAAGGGCGTGAAGCATATTTATGTCCATGCCTTCACCGACGGTCGCGATGTTGCACCTAAGAGCGCGGAAGACTACATCGGCGATTTAGAGCGCTTTTTAGAAGCCCACCCCAATGCACGTATCGCCACCATTATTGGTCGTTATTTTGCGCTCGATCGCGACAACCGCTGGGATCGTGTACAAAAGGCCTACAATTTAATTGCCAAGGGTGAAGGCGAGCATGCAACAGCGCGTGCCATTACCGCCATCGAGCAAGCTTATTCGCGTGGTGAGGTTGACGAGTTTATTACGCCTACACGTATTGGCGAACAGGTTTGTGTTGCCGATGGCGATGCAATGATTTTCACTAACTATCGTTCTGACCGCGTACGTCAGATTAGTCGTGCCTTTATCGAGCCTGACTTTGCTAGCTTTGAGCGTGCGACCATGCCAAAGCTATCGCATTTTGTCACCATGACGGAATACCACAAAGATTTTGCGCCCAAGTTTGGTGCCGAAGTGGCATTTTCTTCGGTTGAGCTGAGTAATACCTTTGGTGAGTATGTGTCGAAGCTGGGTCTAAAGCAGCTACGCATCGCCGAAACCGAAAAATATGCGCATGTGACTTTCTTTATGAATGGCGGTATCGAAATCCCATTTGAAGGCGAAGACCGTATTTTAGTACCCTCGCCTAAAGTCGCTACTTACGATTTACAGCCAGAAATGAGCGCAGCCGAAGTGAGTGCCAAGTTGTGCGAAGCGATTACTTCTGGCAAATATGACACCTTTATTTGCAACATTGCCAACCCCGATATGGTCGGGCATTCTGGCGATTTAACGGCGTGTATTAAAGCGGTGGAAGCCGTGGACAAAGCCATCGGTGAAATTGTGACGGCAATGAGTAGCGTTGGCGGTGAAATGATTGTTACTGCCGATCATGGCAATATCGAACAGTTGCGCGATGCAGTAACGGGGCAACCCCATACAGCACACACCACGAACCTTGTGCCTTTGGTGTTGTTTAGTAAGCGCCAGTGCAGCTTACGCGATGGCGGTGCTTTACCTGATGTCATGCCCACGATTTTGGCGTTGATGGACATTCCTCAGCCAGTTGAGATGACAGGCAAAAGCCTAATTGCCTAAATCCGATCCCGCCTATGATGTCATCATTGTCGGTGCGGGCGCATCGGGAATGATGGCTGCTGCCACAGCAGGCTATCGCGGTAAGAGCGTACTCGTCATCGACCACGCCCCCAAGGTGGGGGCTAAAATTCGTATTTCGGGCGGGGGTAAGTGTAACTTTACCAATCGTACGGTCAGCTCAGCCAATTATCACAGTCAAAATCCGCACTTCGTCAAATCGGCACTGGCGCGTTATCCCTCGTCGTTATTTATCGATATGGTAGAACGTCATGGCATTGACTATGAAGAACGCGATCATGGGCAACTCTTTACCCTCAATGGCGCTGGTGAGATTATAGCCATGCTACGCACCGAATGCGATTGGGCTGGCGTGGAAATACGACTCAACTGCTCAATTGAGCAGGTCACCCCTCTCCCAAAGGGAGAGGGAACACATCCTATTTATGAATTGCATAGCTCACAAGGCATCTTTACCACGCCTAAGCTGGTGATTGCGACGGGGGCTTTGTCTTATCCTAAACTCAAAGCGTCCGATTTTGGCTATCGCCTTGCCAAACAATTTGCCATTCCTGTTGTTCCCTTGCGCCCTGGACTGGTGGGGTTAAGAATTGGCTTGCCCGATTGGACAGACTTAGCAGGCATTTCTTTACCTGCCACTCTGTCTTGCCAAGGTTACGACTGGACACGCGATTTGTTGTTTACCCATACCGGCATTAGTGGCCCTGCGGTGTTGCTTGTTTCTAATGTGTGGCGCGAAGGGCTGGCGATTGGGATTAATTTGTTGCCTTCTATCGACGCTGTAAAAGAAGTGCTGGCACTCAAAGCCCAGAATAAAGAACTGCGCCCTTGGTTGCGCTCGCACCTACCTAAGCGTCTTGCCGATTATTATTGGCAATTGCATCCGCTCGATGGCAAACCCGCAGAACTGCCAGACGACACCTTGCGCACGTGGGCGCAGGCGTTACAAAACTGGCAAATTACCCCAACAGGAACCGACGGCTATGGCAAAGCCGAAGTGACTGTTGGCGGTGTCGATACACAAGCGATTTCATCGAAAACCATGGAAGCTTTAACCCAAAAAGGGCTGTATTTTATTGGTGAAGTGCTGGATGTCACAGGCGATTTAGGCGGCTATAATTTTCAGTGGGCGTGGGCGAGTGGGGTTGCTTGTGGGGTGGCGGTTTAATCAAAACGCCCGCCACAACAAACTAAAACCCGTAAAGATGGTAACGATTTCAAACGATCGCTTCACCCACATATTACCTTTAAGCAATGCCCAGTGCGCACCCAAGTAGCCACCAACCAAGGATGCCAAGAGTAAAACAGGTAGCCAGTCCCATTGCACCTGTCCGACCAATGCAAGGGTTAAACCGCCTGCACCATTCCAAAACAAACCGACCAGTACCAAGGTGTAAGCAACCGCTTGTTTATAATCTAGCCCAAACCAGCGCACCAGCCATAGCGTCACAAACAATCCCGTGCCAGAGCTTAACGAACCATTCAAAAAGCCAATGATAAACAAAACAAAACCACCGATTAGGCTGTGTTGTGTTGATGGTTCGATAGCAAGCGTTTCTAGTCCCAATTTGGGGCTAACCATTGAATAGATGCCCATGATGATGGTTAAGCCACCTAATGCCCCGAGCAACCAACTTTCGGGAATGGCTAAAACAGATACGGCACCCAACCAAACCCCAGGCAAGCCCAGCGCTAAGATAAACAACGAAAAGCGTAACGACAAGCTACCCGCTTTCAGGTAACGAATACTTGCCCCAACCCCTAATGCGACAGTAGCGACCTTATGCGTCGCCAATGCAACGGCAAATGGGAGTCCTAACCAGAGTAGAGCGGGAAACTGCAATAAGCCAGCCCCGCCGCCTGCTAGTGCCGAAAATGCATTGGCAACCAGCGATACCAGTAGTAGTATGCCTTGCTCTGTCCAGTCCATTAACGGCTTGCTTTAACCACGCTCATCGCCGAGGTAATTAAGCTACCTAAATCGGCCAAGTTAGCAGGAATCACCACGGTATTACCTTCTTTAGCAATCTGAGCAAAGGCTTCGACATATTGTTCGGCAACTTTTAGGTTAACCGCTTGCATACCACCCGCCAATTCTGTTGCTGCGGCGACTTTAGCAATCGCATCGGCATTGGCTTCGGCGACTAGGCGAATAGCTTCTGCCTGACCGGTTGCGGCGTTAATGGCTGCCTGCTTTTCGCCTTCCGAACTGGCAATAGCGGCTTGTTTATCACCTTCTGCTTTGGCAATGACCGCTCGTTTTTCGCGTTCAGCTGTCATTTGTAACTGCATCGATGCCAATACGTCGTGCGGTGGGGTGATGTCTTTAATTTCATAACGCAGGGTTTTCACGCCCCACGTAATCGAGGCTTCATCCAAGGCACTCACCACCGCAACGTTGATGGTTGCACGCTCTTCGAGCAGTTTATCCAGCTCGCGTCTACCCACTTCTGAGCGCAAACAGGTTTTTGCCAAACTTTCGATGGCCATGGTGTAATTTTCGTTACCGTAAGAAGCCAGCTTGGCATCAGTGACTTGATAATACAAAATACCATCGATTTGCACTTGCGTGTTGTCGCGCGTAATACATACTTGTGGCGCAACATCCAATGGCACTTCTTTAAGCGAATGACGATAGGCAATGCGGTCGATGATGGGAATAATAATGTGCAGCCCCGCATCGAGTGTGCCGTTGTAACGCCCCAAGCGTTCGACAACAAATGCCATTTGCTGAGGCACAATCACAATGCCCTTACCAATAACGACGACAACGACAAACACGAAGACCAATAAACCAAAAACCGTAATGTCCATAACCTTTCTCCCTTAACCAACCACTAAGGCATTGGCATGTTTACTGTGAATGTGTAAGATTACGCCAACTTCAGGCGTCAGGGACGAAGTTGTCGACAACTCCGCTTGCCAGTCTGCACCACGGTAATGCACGGTGAGCGGCTCCAGCGCAACGACTTTAACCGCTTGACCAATATCAGGATCGTTATTGTCCACGGCACTATCGGGACGACGATTGAGCCAGATGACAAAGGTCGCAATGCTCGATAGCAAAATGGCAGCGCCTAATTGCTGCTCTAACGGGCTGACATTGTAGGCTAAAGCACCACCAGCTAATGTCCCTAAGGATAGCGCAAGCAGGTAGAGCGTTCCGCTAAAAATCTCTCCGATTAATAACACACCCGTTAGGGCAAACCAAATAACAGCAGGTAAGTTCGATAATAAGCTTTCCATTCATCACCTCCGTGACATAGGGTATGAGCATAATCTAGCATATAATTGGCAACAAACTAAAGAAAACAACAATAAAAGGAATTTACATGCCCAATCCCCCCATCTGGCTCGACGGCTTAAACGATGCCCAAGCTGCCGCCGTTACCTCCGATTTACCCTACGCGCTGGTATTAGCGGGTGCTGGCAGTGGTAAAACACGGGTGCTGATTTCGCGTTTGTTGTATTTGTTTATGCACAAAAGCTATGGTCCTGGGCAGGTGTTAGCGCTGACCTTTACCAACAAGGCGGCAGGAGAAATGCGCGCACGCTTGGCAACGGCTTTTCCGTGGTCGGGCTCGGTATGGATGGGGACGTTTCACGGTATCGCCCACCGTTTATTGCGCCTGCATTACGAGCAAGCGGGCTTGACCGCTGCCTTCACCGTGATTGATAGCGAAGATCAGCAACGCCTGTGCAAACGTATTCTGCGTGAGCACGAAATCGACGATAAGGTACTATCGAGTAAAACCCTTGCCTATTTAATCAGTCACGAAAAAGATGCAGGTCGCCGCCCTGCTGATGTCGCAGCCGCCTACGGCAATTTGCCTTGGTTGCCGCTGTTTGAGTCCTACGAGCAACAGTGCAAAGTCAGTGGCTTAGTCGACTTTGCCGAATTACTGCTACGCAGTTACGAACTCCTAGCCAATAACGCCAGCTTGCTGAACAGCTATCAAGGGCGTTTTCGTCAAATTTTGGTTGATGAGTTTCAGGATACCAACCGTTTGCAGTATCAATGGATTAAGCTGTTGGCAGGCGATGCTTGTGGTGTGTTTGTGGTGGGTGATGATGACCAGTCGATTTATGGCTGGCGTGGTGCAGAGGTTGCCAATATCAAAGACTTTGTCGAAACCATGACACCTTGCGATGTGATCCGCTTGGAACAAAACTATCGCTCGACGCAGACCATTCTGAATGCCGCCAATGCGGTGATTAGCAACAACACAGGACGCATGGGCAAAAACCTCTGGTCGGCAGAAGCCGAAGGCGACAAGCTGGCGCACTATGCCGCCATCAACGAGTTCGACGAAGCACGTTATATCGTCACCCAATTGCGTGCATGGCGACAGCAAGGCGACAACCTCGTCAATAGTGCGATTTTATATCGTTCTAACCACCAAAGCCGTGTACTCGAGCAGGTACTCACGCGCGAAGGCATTCCTTACAAAGTCACGGGCGGCATGCGCTTCTTCGAGCGTGCCGAAATTAAAGACTCACTCGCCTACGCACGCTTGCTGCTCAACGAGCAAGATGATGCCGCTTTTGCGCGCGTCATTAACACCCCCACGCGTGGTATTGGCGATAAATCGCTAGAAAAAGTACAGCTTCATGCCCGTGCTAACAATTTAGGATTGCTCACCAGTCTGCGTCAGATGGTGACGCATGGTGGGCTGTCGGGTAAGGCATTGTTAGGCGCAACGAATTTCCTTAGTTTATTCGATGGTTGGCATTTATTGCGCGAAGGCTCGCTCGATGGCTTAATGGAACGCATTGTGCGCGATTCGGGCTTGTGGGACTTTTACGGTCAGGATGGCTTAACAGGCGAGGGGCGCAAAGAAAACTTGGAAGAGTTGGTTAATGCCGCAGCACAATATCGCGTCAGTGACGATGCGCCCGAAGACTTGGCTAACGAAGATCCTTTGTTGCTGTTTTTAGCACAAACCGCCCTTGATTCTGGCGAAACGGCAGACACCGACAAACAGGACAAGGTTAACCTCATGACCATTCATGCAGCCAAAGGATTAGAGTTTGGTTTTGTTGCCGTCACAGGCTTGGAAGAAGGCATTTTCCCCTTATCGCGAGCACTCGAAGACCCGACTGGCTTAGAAGAAGAGCGTCGCCTCATGTATGTTGCCATGACGCGTGCGCGTCGGCAGTTGTTGCTATCGTCATGTGGTATGCGTCGGTTTCATGGTAAAGAAGAGTTGATGCAGACATCGCGTTTCTTAAGCGAAGTGCCCAAAGAAATGCTAAAAAAAGTGGGTGGTATTAGCAGCCATACTGCTTACAGCCACACGCCAACTAAGACAGGTTTCAATAGTCCCGTGCAAAGCCAAAAAGCCAGTGCTAACGTCCCTTTTCCCAAAGGGTGTAAGGTGGTTCATGCTCGTTTTGGCGAAGGTTTAGTCTTGGCAACCGATGGCATGGGCGAAGACGGACGGGTTCAGGTGCGCTTTTGCGACGCCACCCGATGGCTAATGCTCAGTATTGCCAAGCTAGAAAAGTGGGAAGGCGAATGACACTCACCATTACCGCTAATAAGCGCCTCGCACAAACCCTACTCAGTCACGATGCTGCCGAGCACTTAGCGGCGGGTAACACGGCATGGGAAGCACCTCAGGTACTCACCTTTTCAACATGGCAACGCCAACTCTGGGATGCTTGGGTGGTGTTGCAGTGCGAAGCGGGTATTGAACCACCAATTTTACTCGATGCCAATCAGGCGAAACACCTCTGGCAACAGATAATCGAAACACAGGCACAAACCCTATCCGACTTATTGCATCCTGCGTTATTGGCAACACAGGCAGCCAATGCCTGGAAACTGATACACGCATGGCAAATCGATCTGGGCGATACTGCTTTTACCGACGGCACCCCCGAACATGTTCAGTTCGCGAGCTGGTCGCAAGCCTTTATCGCCCGATGCGAGCAAGATAATTGGCTTGATGAATCAAGACTGCTCAGCGCACTGATACAACACCTACCCGCCTTAGCATCCCTATTGCCCCAACACATTCAACTGATTGGCTTTGTGCAAATGACCGCGCTGGAGTTGTCTTTCTGGCAGCGATTACAGCAACTTGGCGTAATCGTTGATGGCTTAACGCATCATGCCATGCACCTGCCACCGATTCATAGCGCACGCGCCTTCGTCAGCATCGATGATGAACAAAACGCCATTGCTCATTGGGTTGCCTCGCAACTCGCCAACAACCCCGATGCGCGCCTTGTTGTCGCCCTGCCCAGAATGCGCGAATGGCGCGATGGACTGCTCGAAAAGATGCTCTCCCTAACTGCAGCGCAAAGCTTATTGCCACATCAGTTGGATGCACCGCCACCCGTTAACTTATCGCTCGGCGATCCCTTAGCGCAACAACCCATTGTTGCCATTGCTCGGCTACTGCTGGGGCTACGCTTTGATGGCATCGACCATGCCGATTTACTCAACTTATTACGCTCGCCTTTTTCGGCTGGTTCGGTAGAGGCTTTGCGCTTAGGACAATGGCTAACAGAAGCACAAACTGCACACTGGCAGTGGAAAAGCCTATTTGCGCGCATGAAACGTATTGACGAGTCACTCACGCATCAACAACAAGAACAGGGAGCACTGTTAGACAAAGAGCAGCGCCTTCTGGCTGCGGTTCGCATGGGGCTTCACTGTTTAACCCTTTGGAAACTCCCCGCCGATATCAGCACGAGACGCCTCCCCTCAGATTGGGCAATATGGATGCGCTCACGCTTAACGCAGGTCGGGTTAAGTCCGCGCGGACTGGGCAGTTTGGCTTATCAGGCATGGACTGCTTTAGATGATGCCTTTGACCAACTCGCTCCGCTCGATTTAGTCAGCGGCAAGGTCTCACTTGAAAAAGCCTTGTCGTTACTCGATGGCGTGCTCATCATGCCGTGGCAAGCGCGTCAGGGCAAGACACAAGTACAACTACTGGGCATGATGGAAGCCGCGGGCTTAGCCTGCGATGCACTATGGATCGCCGATATGGGCTTTGAGCAATGGCCACCCAAAGCGACCCCTAACCCATTGATACCGCTGCGCCTGCAAAAGCAGGCTGGCGTTCGCGATGCCGACCCCAGCAAACAAGCAGACTACGCCAGACAACTATTGGCTGCCGTCATGGAACAGGCAGGGCAGATTACTGTCAGTCATGCGCGTAGCGATGGCAGTCGTGTCGACCTACTACCAACGGGATTATTAACGGTGGATTGGCAAAACGCCTTATCGAGCCCATCGTTAACCACGCAACACATCACACCGCTTTTATGGCAAGACTGGCAAGCCCCTCCTCTCGTAACAAACGAGGCAGCCAAAGGCGGAACAGGGCTATTTAAGGCGCAATCACAATGCCCCTTTCGCGCTTTTGCGCAATTTAGACTCGATGCCAAAGACAGCAAAACCGCCAGCGAAGGACCCGATGCCGCATTGCGTGGCACATTGGTACACAACAGCCTCGAAGCCGTGTGGAAAGCCATCGGCAACAGCGATAACCTGCTCGACTTAAGCGACCGTCAACGCCTTGCGCTGGTACACGAAAAAGTAGCGCAGACACTAACCGCCGAGCAAGAAGCCTCACCCGACCTATTGGGCGAGCGTTACCTTCAGCTAGAACAGCAACGCATCACGGATCTGGTGTTAGCCGTACTCATGAATGACACCCACCTCGCCTTATCGGGATTACCCGCGTTTAGCGTCGAAAGCGAAGCCAGCTTAAAGCAAGACGTATGCGGCATTGGGGTTAACCTACGCATCGACCGCTTGCAGACATTCGACACCGCTGCCCCCAAAGCAACATGGATTGTGGACTATAAAACAGGTGCAGTTTCGGCAAAAGACTGGCAAGGCGAACGCCCGTGGGAACCCCAGTTACCCGTGTATGCTTTGGCATTGGCGCAGCGAAACGATGTCGCAGGTCTGGCATTTTATGCGTTAAAAGACAGCGACAAGCCTCAACTACAGGGGTTAGCTCGTGATGATGTGCCACTGCCGTCCTTAACGCGCAACGACAAACCATTAACCGAAAGCGATTGGCAAGCACAGTTAACCCAATGGAACACCACCCTGCAAACCCTTGCCGACGACTTCCGTGCTGGCGTAGCAACCGCCGACCCGATCATGACCACAGGCAAAAACGCCTGCACTTACTGTCATTTAGCCCTACTATGCCGTAAAGCCGAATGGTCTCAAGTCGACCACGACGATACCTAAAGGAGTCAATAACGCTAACTTTGCGTCATCCTCGCGCATGCGGGGATCCAGTTTTTAGTTTTTAGTTTTTAGTTTTTAGTTAGACATGATCAATGCAAATCGTTTAGAATCGGTGTTGAATTTAAAGAGTCGTCAAAAACTCATCCTTTAACTCAACACTCAAAAACTAGAGGTTGCATATTATGTCAATAAAATCAACAGACAGCGTGCTGGCTGTCGTTATTTCGTCTTTGGTTGTTTCTGCATGCGGTGGTGGTGGTTCGTCACCATCTACAGCTTCGTTGCAAGCCGTATCAGGGTTTGTGGTCGACGACCCCTTAGTTGGCGCAATCGTCAGCTTAATTGATCCCGTAACAGGTGCGGTATTAGCAACGGGCACATCGAATAGCGATGGTAGTTATAATCTTAATGTTGCTCCCAGTCCGCCTTATCGAGTAAAAACCACAGGCGGTACACTCAACGGTCAACCCTTTGTTGGTGAACTCACGGCGAGTTGCCCAACAACAGCCAGTTGTCATGCAACGCCTTTTGCCAGTGTCATCGACCAACTGATGCAAACGCGCGGTTACGGATTCGATCAAGCCAAAAGCTTATTAGCGGCGCGTATTGGCTTCAGCTACGACCCCTTTACCCGAGAAATCGATACAGGTACACCTGTTGATCCTGCGGTGTTCGATTTAGCAGCAGCGAGAGCGGCCTTTACCAGCAAAGCCGCACTTGATGCGTGGATTGCTGCTTTTGCGGCAGCGGCAGACAACCCTGCTAATCCTCTACCTATCGGCCCAGCACCAACTGCAGCACCAACTGCAGCACCAACTGCAGCACCAACTGCAGCACCAACAGCAGCACCAACTGCAGCACCAACAGCAGCACCAACAGCAGCACCAACAGCAGCACCAACAGCAGCAC
>DZAT01000022.1:0-3291 GCA_022736205.1 Thiomicrospira cyclica | reverse complement strand
CACCAACTGCAGCACCAACTGCAGCACCAACTGCAGCACCAACTGCAGCACCAACTGCAGCACCAACAGCAGCACCAACAGATCCGCTTTATCAGCACCAATGGTACATTGCTAACAAAGGGCAGTCAGCATTTGCGAGCCTGTCAGGAACAGCTGGAGAGGATTGTAAAGTAGAGGCGGTTCATAATGCTGGAGCAGGTTATACGGGCAAAGGCGTTAACGTGGCAGTTGTTGATACGGGCTTAGATATCCACCATGCAGACTTAGCAAACAATGTGGTTAACGGTACTTCTTGGGATTTTGTTGGCAATGATACAGACCCAACACCAAGCAGTGGAACAGGAGCAGATCATGGCACCATGGTTGGCGGCATCATTGGCATGGTTGGCTGGAACGATGTGGGTGGACGTGGCGTGGCTCCGAATGCCAAATTGGCAGGCTTCAATTTCATGAGTTATCAAACAACTAGTAATCTGATTGCTTCTATTGGTGGCAGTAAATCAAGTAATTTCCATGTGTTTAATCAAAGCTGGGGTTCGGCAGACAACACAACAAGTCCTGATAGCTCTACTTATTTTGATTACTATTCAGAAATTGCGCAATATCGCTCTGCGGCTTCGGGCAGCCCAATTCGCAACGGTAAAGGGGCAGTATTTATTAAATCATCTGGCAATGGATTTTACCAAGATTTCAGCTGTGGTCTAACAGGAGCACTGGTTAGTTGCGCTAACGCAAGCTTAGATCCTATCGCATTACTACCAGAACAAATTGTGGTGTCGGCAATCAATGCTGATGGCATAAGATCAAGCTATTCAACAGCTGGGTCTAGTGTCTGGATATCTGCGCTGGGTGGCGAGTATGGTCTTAACAATCAGTACGTAACTTCATCGTATGACAAATATTTTAAGCCCGCACTGATATCGACTGATGTGAGTGGTTGTCTTACTGGACAAGTTAAATCGAGCACAGGTAGTGCAAACTACACCCCATTTGAAACAGGAAGCCATGCCGATAACACGAATTGCGACTATGTTTCTACCATGAATGGAACGTCTTCGGCTGCACCTGTCGCATCAGGTATCGTGGCACTGATGCTTGAAGCAAATCCTAACTTAACATGGCGCGATGTTAAACATGTCTTAGCCAGCACAGCGGATCAGGTAGATGCCGCCATCGCACCCGTTAGCTTTACCTTACCAGGTGGTTCTTATGTTGCCGAGCCAGCATGGACAACCAACGCGGCAGGGTATAAGTTTCATAACTGGTATGGCTTTGGAAGAATCAACGCTCAAAACGCAGTGAATATGGCAAAAAACTATTCGAGTTACTTGCCAGCCACAACGCAACAAACGACAGGCTTCGTTAAGAGCGCGGACTTCCCGAACAATGGAGCGATTCCTGATAATACGGTTACAGGCGCTTCCAGCTCCGTTTCTGTTAGCACAGCCATCGCTAAAATTGAAGCGGTACAGTTACAGTTAAACGCTGTAACACACACATATGTGGGAGACTTAGGCTTCGAACTGATATCCCCTTCTGGCACACGAAGTGTCCTGTTACCTGCTAACAATCAAATGTATGGAAATGTGTCATCTTTAACGTTTATGTTAGAAAGCAATGCGTTTTACCAAGAAAACCCTAATGGCAATTGGACAATTAAAGTTGTCGATGCCTATTCGGGCGACACAGGAACCATTACCAGTGCCAGTTTACGTATCTATGGTCATTAAGGAGTTACAGCCATGAAATTTTTACGATATTCACTAAGTTTGTGTGTGCTCTGCGCATGTTCACTTTCTAGCTTTGCTGAGCCACCTTTATTGGTAAAATCGGCACAAACAGAGCATACTGCGACTATGAGTCAGGTCAAAACATTAGCGGCACAAGGAACAGCTTTTGTGAATGCAGGGGTCTCTTATCGTGTTGTGCCAAACACCAGCGTCGCAACCGACTCAAATTCGTCAAGTCAAAAAGTTGGTTCTTTTCAGCTGCTGTTTAACACGCCTAATTTAAAGAGCACATCACCCATTGTGGTCTTTAACGAATCCCGCAACGCAGTGGCGCTTTTGACAGGCGATATTTGGGTGACATCGGGTAGTGTGGCTTCTGCCGAGGGAATTTTGAAGCGTGCAAATTTACAATATGAATATGTACCCTCAATCAATCAGTTCGTTGTTCACGCGAATCCGAGCGCCGCGATCGCACTACAGCAACAGCTTTCTGGCTATCCAGAACTGAGCTCGGTAATGCTTGAAATTCAAGAAAATCTCAATGTACCACACTAGCATTTGACGGTTATCCGTCTCTTGTACTAAAAAACAGCGCCAACATCGGCGCTGTTTTTTTATATGCTTACTTTACAAAAACAATATCTTGGCTTAAATCTTGCTATTTAATATTTGTTCAATCATTTTTAGGAGAGACAACATGTTAGTTAATCACTCAAGTGGCTTAAGTAGTTTACATTCTTCCGCTAAAGCAACGCAACCGCAACCCACCCAAGGCGAAAACTCGAGCTTTAATAGTCTGTTAGATCAAATGAAACTTTCGGGCGGTCCTGTTAAGGCTAAACTAGATCCACCGACAGGTGCAAACCTATTAGATCAGATGAAGCTTTCGGGCGGTCCTGTTAAGGCTAAACTAGATCCACCGACAGGTGCAAACCTATTAGATCAGATGAAGCTTTCGGGTAGTCCTGTTAAGGCTAAACTAGATCCACCGACGGGTGCAAACCTATTAGATCAGATGAAGCTTTCAGGCGGACCTGTTAAGGCTAAATTAGATCCAATAAAAGAAATAGAAAGTCTTGCTCAGCCCGAACTTAGTCATCAATTAAGCAACATGCAACAGGTTACAAGTATTTTTAATACGCGATTATTGCTTCAAGAAAAGACTTTTATCTAATAGCCCCTTTCATCATAACGCATGAACTGAAGCAATGGTTGCCTATATCGGCAATCATTGCCGCACCCTATTTCATAATAGGGGTAAAGTAAAAAATCTAAACGACTTTGTCTGTATCAATTACCCCGCCCGCTTCTTCAGATGCACCAACAACAACGACAAAGCCGCCGCCGTCACACCCGGTACACGACCTGCTTGCCCTAAGGTATTAGGTCGGTGCAGCTTCAGCTTTTGCTTCACTTCGTTCGACAAGCCATCAATGGCATCAATGTTAATGTCTTCGGGGATTTGGGTTGCTTCGTTGCGCTTAATCTTGTCGATTTCATCGTTCATGCGCGACAAATAACCTGCATACTTCACATCGATTTCGACCTGTTCAATCACCGC
>DZAT01000144.1 GCA_022736205.1 Thiomicrospira cyclica | reverse complement strand
AATTGGACGCTGTTTTACCCTATAAAGTGGTCATTTTTGCACGCTGATTAACAAATTACGCCCGATTGTGTTGGAGCGTGAGTTTAATTTGCGTTATTGGGGGCGTTCGGTAACCTTTCAGGCGGTGCGTCGTTGGTTGCAAGGCGAAGTTGTACCGACGCAAGACAGATTGCAAGTTTTGGCGGAATGGTTAGGGGTTGATGCCCATTGGTTGCGTTTTGGTGAACGCCTAACGCTTGCGGTGAATGAAAGACCTGCGCAGTGGAACAGCAAACTCGCGCCCGAAGAACGCGAAGCGATTGAGGCGTTTTTGGCGTTGCCACCCGATAAGCGTAAGCTGTTCGGGCAGTTAATGAAGGCGTGTGGGAAGGGGTAACACTAGCGTTTAGCGTCCAGCTCGTCTAGCTTATCTAAAATGGCTAATGCTTGTTGCGTATCGCCACGCGCTGCGCGAACTTTAAAGCGGTTTTCGACATCCCAGTTAGCTAAGGTTTGTACGCTCAGTTGTTTAAACAGCTTATTTAAGCTTTTGCCTTGTTGTTTTGCCAATACTTTTAAGCGTTGAGCTGTCTCATCGGGCAGTCTTAGCGTTAATGTTGTCATGTCAATTGCTCCAAAAAAGCATCTGGGGTTAGGATGCGAAGATTAGGAAAAACCAACTCACCGCTTTTCAAATCTTTAAGGTTGTGAGTTACTAGGGCATCGGCATTCGCAGCAACGGCCAGTTCAATCAAAAAATTATCGCCCTCATCTCTTAAATTCGGTCGCCATTGGAAATACAAATTAATCCATTCACTTCGCTTTGCCAAGGCATCTAATAAAACTTCACGCTGCGCTAGGCTCGTTGTTTCACCCCAAATTGGGCGATGAATTAAGTCTTCATATTCCATCCACAAAGCGGTGCTGGTGACACAGCTTACTTTTGACTCAAAAATAGCTCGCAACAAACGACGGGATGCGCCAGCATGAGAGCGAAGTGCAGAGACAAACACGTTTGTATCTAAAACAATCCGCATTAAACCAACTTCATATATGACATCATTTTTGAATCTTATCGCACTTAACTTTTAGGCGCAAGCTGCTCGGGCAGTTAAGTGATGAAAGCGTGTGGGGAGTAAATGGTGATATGGTTGTTACGTTTAATGGTTTGTTGCTGAAGAAGCTGCAAGTATTTTAAGCATCTCATTTCTCAGAATGGCATTAATGCGTGTCTGATAACCTTTTCCTTGGCTTTTCATCCACTCAAGAACGTCTGCATCCAGTCTAATGGATGCGTGTTTTTTGACTGGTTTATAAAGCGGATTCGGTGCTGCATTTTTCCAGAAATCATCACTTAATTGCGGTATATCGCTATAATCAATCGTATCATCTGGCATATCAGACAAAGCTTTTAACGCTGCCAAGCGTTCGACCGTTAGCGGTGGCAACTCGCTTCGTTTATATCTAACGATGCTCATAACGCTTTCTCTCCTTTCTGTCGGCTCTACGAGCGCTGACAATCCTAATAATTTCAGTCTCTTCATCAATATGAACAGTATGGGCAACAAGAACTAATAAAAAACTGGCAATCATTTCAATCGATTGCCAGCGATATTCGCTATTTTCAATGCGATCTTGTTCCGTCAGAACCAAAGGATCATCAAAAATCAGTGCCGCTTCGTCAAAGTTAATTCTATGCTTTGCTAAGTTTGAAGCTGCTTTTTTGTCATCCCATTTAAATAATCTTTCCATGATAAAATTATGCACATTTTTGTATATACTGTAAAGGATCATGCAAAGAAAGTCCCCACAATAGAACAGCAAACTCGCGCCCGACAAGCGCAAGCTATTCGGGCAGTTAATTGATCAGCGTGTGGGAAGTAAACTTAGGGCACATCTAAAAACCCGTCATTCCCGCGAAAGCGGGAATCTATCTCATTGATTTCATGGATCCCCGCCTACGCGAGGATGACGAAAGGTAAGTTATTAGAAGTCCTCCTTAGTGTCAGCGTTGCTTCAACGCTTTTAAGTCAGATGCCGCAAAAAACTGATTTCTCCCGACTGTTTTGGCGGGGTAGAGTTTATTACTAGCAACCATGCGTCGTAACGTAGAAAGTG
>DZAT01000021.1 GCA_022736205.1 Thiomicrospira cyclica | reverse complement strand
CCAGCGTTCTTGGCGCGGGTAACGTAGTTATTGCAGGGAGCGCTGGGGCGTTGAATGACCTGACTGATGTAGCTATAACAACGCCTGTAAGTGGGCAGACAATCAACTATAACGGCACTGAATGGGTCAATTCAACACCTGCCGCCGGAGTAACGTGGGTGTATGTCCAAGCCACTGACCCCGGTGCTGTGGGGGCCGGCAAAATCTGGGTGACACCATGACTGTTGCTAAGGTTAGAGACAGCGCGAATGGTGCTTGGCTTGAGTTGAACAGCGTGGCCTCAATTAAGGTCAGGAATGCAGAAAATACGGGCTGGATAACCAAAACTGCGCAGCAACTTGGGTTTAGGGATGCGTCAAATACAGGGTGGATTTATAATGACTCCGCTGCATGGATTCCTCCAAACCCCTATACCATCAATCTGATTCATAACGACTTGGATTTTGTTTACTCAGAAACAATACCGTCTAACGGCAATCCTGATGGCAGCCTGAGGCTGACTTTTACACTGAACTTTGATGACTTCTTTACCGCAGGTGGAGACCACATACCAATTTGCTTGAACGCGCAAGTCCCTTCACCCAATCAGCCGAGTGGTTGCGACATTATCCGTAACGGGTTTAATTTGTTCAGCCAAGGGCGAGGGTTTTATATCAAGGCAGGGACAAATCAGGTCTACTATGAACACTGGAATGGCACGTCTTCTCCCGCAACTGGGTTGGTAGCAAATACAGTTTCAGGTTCTAACTTTAGCCCCGCTACGTATCCTATAGTTGACGTGACTATCAGGGCAGGTTTTAGGACTGGCACTTATGCAGAGCTGATGATAATTGAAATAAGAGATGAAGGAGGTGTGTTACGATTTTCAGGCTCTGCCGGTCTTGGATGGGATACCGCACTTACCTATGTCGTTGCAATTGGCGGTATTGCTACAGGGTATATTGCGCCGACTCCAGCCGGGGGTTGTATAGAGACAACGAAAAGTGGTATTGCTCCGAATGCTTCGGCCACACTTTCTAATATCCAACTTGTAAATTTTTAGGTGCGGCAATGAAACTTTTTACTGCTCTAGCTAGTATACGTCAGCTATATGGCACACCTTATGCCCAACTGAACGCCAGCAACTATTCAGCTAATACAAAGTTTGGCACGTCTGTAGCTATCTCTGCCACAGGCACTGTTGTTGCTGTTAGCGCGCCAGATGCTAAGGTTGGTACTGTTACTGCCGCAGGTATAGTTTATATATACAATGCTAGTCTAGTGACAGAAGAGGCAGTGCTAGCAGACGTAGCTCCAGTGATTGACGAGCGCTTTGGCTTTTCTGTTGCTCTTAGTGCTGATGGTAACACATTAGCTATTGGTGCACCTGGCGCTACAGTTAACGGCTCTACATTAGCTGGCTGTGTTTATATCTATCGTAAGACTGGCACTGAGTGGATTAAGCAAGCTAAAATTGTCTCACTGAATCCACAATATAATGCAGGCTTTGGTCACTCAGTGGCTTTAAGTGCTGATGGTAATCGAGTAGCTATTGGAGCGCCACGCCACCAAGTAGACGCTAAAGTGTCAGGGTATGTAGCTGTCTACGGTTACAGCCTTGTCTATAATCAGACCTACTACGATTGGAATAATGTAGCGGAATATACGACTATTACTTTTGGGTATAGTATCATAGAAAATGGCGGCTTTGGCTGGCAAGTAGCGCTTAATGCTGATGGCACTAAGCTGGCTATAAGTTTACCTTTTGTCACAGTAGGAACTACTGCACCGAACGCAGGGCTTGTATTCTTTACAGATATGACCACCCAATTAAAGACTACATATTCTTCTGACGTGCCAATTGCTGACGGCTTCTTTGGGCTTAGCTTAGCTATAGACGCTAATGGTATTACGCTGTTCATTGGCGAACCAGGCAGTTCAAATCCGCAAGGGGTAATTAAAACTGGTGCAGTTCATGTTACGACTATCCACCAGAGCGAAAGACACAAACTATGGGTCGCTGTTCCGCAGGCAAATGCGCAGTTTGGCTATGCAATTACTACTGCAGGTGATACTTTTGTCGCCTCTGCTATCCTTGAAGACACTAGTATTGCTGATACAGGCTCAGTCTATGTCTTCACTAAAACAGCAGGAGTATGGGCACAGCGCTTAGACTTTGATGGCGTACAGTCAAATGGGTATTTCGGTTCTGCTGTAGCCTTAAGTGCTACCGGTAATGTGTTAGCTATTGGAGCTAAAAACGAAGCCTACAATGGTGTAGCTTCAGGCAATGTCTATTTAATCATTTGAGGCAATACTAATGGCGACTACCCTTCTTCAGATTCAACTTCGTGGCGACACTACTGTAGGCTGGACTTCAGCAGACCCAGTGCTTTTAGCTGGTGAAGTCGGTATTGAGCTTTCTACAGGCAAGTTCAAAATTGGCACTGGTACACTGTCTTGGAATAACCTTAGTTATGCCGCGGCACTGCCTACTGAAATTACACCCGCTGCACTTCTAACAGCGTTAAAAACAGTGGACGGAGCAGGCTCTGGTCTTGACGCTGCACTGCTTGAAGGCAAAGCACTAGCCGATGTAGTGCAAGTAACAGGTGGCACTATGACAGGCGCACTTGTGCTTAATGGGTTAGCTAGTGCAGACTTGCAAGCTATGCCTAAAAAACAAGTCGACTCTTTATACACTGCGACTACGCTGACAGTTGGTAAAGCTATGAGCGCTCTTGTGTCTGTCACGGTACCGTCTACGCTTGTGGTAAATGCAATGTACTACATCTATAACAATAGTGATGTTACAATCAGCATTGTGCAAGGTACAGGACTATTGCTTCGGTTGGCAGGCAGTACGAGCACTGGTAATCGTCAGCTCTTGTCTCGTGGACTATGCGTCATCTGGGCTGTCAGTGCAAGTGAAGCTGTAATCGCTGGAGCAGGAGTGCTTTAATATGATGCTAAGCGCCTTCGTTGGAGGACTTAACACACTCCTGTCACCCAATCTTTTAGCTAACTCTGAAGCTGTAGAGTGCGTCAATGTAGATATTGCATCTGGCACACTCAAAGCTGTAAAAGCGCCTGGTCCAGGTGAGCAGACCATTGCGCCTTATACTTATTACTTTTCAAATCACTGGGTAGACATTTCCACTCAAGTGCAGCAAACGCCTCCTACGCTGGACACATACTATGGTGGATTAGCTAACTCCGTATTTACTAATGGCATCTTCGGTGGTACCGCCGCCTCAGTATTTACTGATAGTATCCTCGGCGGACTGCCTACAACAACAGCAGCGGCGCCGTCTGCGGTAGAGTATAACAATACGCTTGTGTACACTAACGAACTTGGTCTATTCAAACACACTGGTTCAGACACAGTGCTACGCTGCGGCATTACACCGCCTACAGCCGCGCCTGTAGTGTCAGTCGGACCTGCTACTGGACAGACAGGTACATACACGTACTGTTACACATACTATCGCGGCTTTGACAGCACTGAGTCTAATCCATCGGAGCTAAGCGCAGAGCTCATTTTAGCTAATCAAAAAGCTAATGTAGACGTAGTAGCTTCAGCAGAAGCGAATGTGTCAGCTATCCGTATTTACCGTATTGGCGGCAATCTGCTAACTATGTCACTAGTTATGGAAGTGCCTAACACTACTGCTACAGTAGTAGACGGTGTGTCTGATACACTAGTTATTGGCGATATTGTGCCATTGAATAACAATGCCCCACCTATCGGACTTAAGTACCTAGTAGAGCAGACTGGCGTGTTCTATGCTGCGGTAGGTAATAAACTGTACTTTACTGAGCCTTTAGGCAATCCTAACTACTGGCCTGCTTTTTACTATATTCAGTTTAGCAAAAATATCACTGGCCTAGCCGGCACGCCAAACGGTATTGTTGTATTTACTGCGTTCACAACTGAAGTAGTGCTGGGTAGTGACGTTAGCGCTTATACACGAGTTGTAATTAGCTATGACCAAGGATGTCCGCTTAATGGCAGCATAGCTAAGTATGGCCAAGGTGTGCTCTTCTTATCCTCTGATGGGCTATGCTTTACTTCTGGCGCGTCAGTCGATTTGCTCTCATATAGTAAGCTAGGCAAAGTAAACATTTCTGCTTCTCATAGTGCACTAGTGGACAACGTATATTACGCACTAGCTTTTGATGGTAAAGTGTTTGTGTACAACTTGAATCTACAGTGCTATTACTATCTTGACTTACCTATCACTGGATTGTACAATGGGAAAGACACACTTTATTGCCGTAGTGGTGAGCGCATTGCTCCGATGTTTCAAGGTACTAAAGTACCCTACAAGTACACAACAGGTATAATGGCAGGCTCTCGCTATAGCGCTGTCAAAAGTTATAACAATGTGTACTTACGGAGTAATGGCGATGTCGTTATGGACATCAGTCTAGACCCACAAGGCCTGGTAACTAGTATAGATTTAACAGGCAATACCTCTCATGACGTGTCAGTGCCACAGGTTGAAATGCTCGCTTACGGCATTCAGTTTACCTTCACAGGCACTGCTGATGTGTATGAGCTTGAGTACGTAGTAGAGGAGCGACAAAATGGCCGTTAAATTAGTGCCTAAAGGCGTTACTGACCCAGAAGTGCGCCTATTTTTACAGCAATTAGCTAATACTCAATATATTACGCCTATTAAGTTAGACCCTGCATGGACTACTCAGCAAGCACTTGAAGCGATAGTGGCTAAAGTGAATGAGTTAGTTAAAGTAAACAACTAGTTAAACCTATTTAGCTAGTTAAAAATGTGTGTTCTTTTGAATTCACTTAGTGTATAATCATTTTATATTGAGCGGACTGCTATACTATGCAAGACCTAGCTACACAACGAGTAAAAACTGTGCTGACACTACAGCTACAGTTAGAGCATTACGCGTCTGTGCATGGTAGTGCAGAGTGCCCATTGACTCACACATTTGCTGATGGTGTCTACACTCGTACAGTAGAGCTACCCGCAGGAACACTGGCTATTGGTCGCAGACATAAGCTAGCTACAACCAATATGCTTCTTAAAGGAAGTATCCTAGTCACTACTGACTCTGATATGCCTCCGCAAATTTTTCATGCTCCAGCAATGTTTGTCTCCAAAGCAGGAGATAAGAAATTAGTTATGGCATTAACTGATGTAGTGTTTGCCAATGTCATTCCCACTGACTTAACAGATGAGAAAGAAATTGTTAGCCAGTACACAGAAGACGACGACCCTAAGTTAGTCGCAGAAATTAAGGAGGCCCTATGTCTTTCGTAGCAGTAGCTATCGGCTCAGTAGGCGCTATCGGTGGAGCGCTTATTTCTAGCAATGCTAGTCGTCAAGCCGCGAATACAATGGCTAGCGCAGAAGATCGAGCGCTAGCTGCACAACAACAGAACGTAGAAGAGCAGCGCCGGCTAGCGCGAGAAGCAGGTGGTCAAATGCTTGGTGAAGCAGACGCCCTAGGCTACCAGCTTAGTCAGTCTGCACATGGCAGCCGCGATGCCACGCTAACTGGCATTAACGATGCGCAGCGTTCATTAAACGCTGGCTATGACAAGGCAGACAAGTACGCGCAGCAGAATACGCAGATTGCTGACAATCTGTATAACCTGATGAACGGTGAATACAGTCAATGGGAAAGTGTGTTTGGCCCTATCCGTGACAACTTGGCAGACTTCTACCAAAATCTTTCACCTGAGCAATTAATCGCTAGTGGTGTAGCTGAGCAACGCCGAGCTTTTGATGTAGCGGATAAGCAAGTACAACAGTCATTCGCTCAACGCGGCGTCAATTCAGCCGCACAAGACGCCATTCAGGCTCAAGGCCGCTATGGATTAGCTAATGACTTAGCTACTCTGCGTCAACAAGCACCTATGCAAGTAGCTAATGCACAGCAAGGCTTCCTAGCTAATTCACAAAACTATATGAACCCAGCCACAGCTAACCTAGCTAATGCGGCAAGCAATGCAGCGAACGCACGTAACCAACAAGGTCAGCAGGCACTAGCCCGGGCACAAGGCAACGCACAAGCCGACTTGTCACGCGGACAGGCTAACTCAGGTTTTTACGATGCGCTAGCTAATAATGCTGGAGTGCTCGCTGATGCTCGCAATAACGCGCACGCTACACAAACTGGCATGCTATCTAGCGCAAGCTCTAACTTAGCTAATGCTATTTCTACTAGTTCACGCAATCGCGGCGGGATTAACGCACAGCTGGCTATACAGCAGGGTGCTACTGCGAATCGCTTGTTAAACACAGGCTTGCAGATCGGCGGCTACGCATATCAGAACTGGAATAACCAACCGACCGCTAACGCTGGTGGCACAGGCACAGGGTATGGCAATGATTAGTAATGTAATTGCCGCAGGCACATTAACTATCCTGTTAGTTGGTAGCGGCTTTATGCTAAGCAATAACTTGTGTGAGAAAGCTAAGGTTAAAGCGGAACTCGCTAAAGAAGTAGCTATTAAGCAAGCGGTAATCCACACTTTAGAAGAACAGAAAAAGCAAGCTGCTATTGATGACTCTATCTCTTCTGCTTATGTAGCAGACTTACAAGCAAAAGGTACTCGTGATGCTGAACTCATTGACAAGCTTAGACAGCAAATCCCTAAGCACCAGCAGACTAATAGTGAGTGCAACCTTACTACTGGTACTGTCAGCGTGCTCAACACTGCCGCAAGAGGTAGTAACAGTAAAGTGCCCAAGTCCGCCGAAGCACCTACTAGTTCATCCTCAGCCGCTTCAACAGTTACCGAATCAGCCTTTATTGAACAGTGTAACTCCTGGCTCTCAGAGTACGACAAGCTCTATATACAGCTTAACGCCTTGATTACATGGCATGAGCGAATTGATAAAGAGACAAACAAATGACGCCTGAACAAGTACAACTGCTACTAGCAAGCCATGCGCGAATAGAGACTGAGCTTGCTCAGATGCGCATAGCTATCGTAACATTAGCTAGGGTTGAAGAGCGCATAGCTAACTACACAGAAGTCTTAGCTAATACTCGCAAAGAAGTCTCTGAAGTAGAGTCTATGACTATCGAAGTAGAACGCCGCATTGATAAGCTTGAGCAGTTCCAATCGCAATCGCTAACAATCATTAGCATTGGGGCGGCGGTGATAGCTATCGCTGCACCATACCTTATTGACTTCATACTCAGATGAACACCCGCAAATCGCCTAAAGCTCTTATAGTATCTGCTGCGCTAATTGCCGCAGTAGTTAGCTATGAGGGCTATGTGCGAATAGCTAGTGTACCTGTAAAGACTGATGTACCTACTGTAGGCCATGGCACCACAGTTTATCCTGATGGCACTAAGGTTCAGCTAGGCGATGTAGTTGAGCGAGATGACGCAAAGCGGTATTTAGTTAGTTATCTAATGACTTCTGATGACAAGGCTAAGCAGTGTTTGCCTACTGCGGAGATGACGCAGAAAGAGTATGACATTGCGTTAGACTTTAGTTATCAGTATGGAGTGCCTACATTCTGCTCATCTAGGATAGCTAAGTACTACAATGCTAATGAACCAAAGAAAGCCTGTGAGTCTTACTTACTGTATAAGTATAAGTACAGCACTACTTACTATCCTGGTTTTAGTTACAGCCCGAACACAAAGAAGAAGTGGCGTTTTGATTGCACTACACCAGGCAATAGAATTTGTAGTGGTGTAGGTACACGACAGTTAGACAGATATAATGCTTGCATAGAGGAAGTAAAAAATGGCAGACCTTAACGCATTTGAAATGTTTCAAAGCGGCCGTCAGATAGCTAATGCTGAAATGGACGCTAACACTGAACGCCAGCGTCGACGTGGTGAAGCCCAGTACCGCAAGCAGATTATGGATAGCCACCTACAGTCTATGCAACGTAAAGAGGCAGCTAACATTCCACAGATGGAAGTGGACAATAACGCCCTTGAATTGAAGCAAGTACGTAGTCAACTGCTCAAGCGAGACACCTTTGATGCATTCGATAACTATCTAAGTGATGGCAATGTGGACCACCTAAATCGCTTGTATAGTGGCAATCAACTGATGCAAGAAATGAGCCCTAACGTGGCTCGTTATGACCAACTGTCCATGGACAATCAATCTGATGTAGCTATGCTCAGGGCGCAAGGAATTACACCTGAGGCACTACAAAACATTAACCCTGAGGCTTTCAAAAAGCGCTTTGTAAAGATTACCACAAAAGATGGCAAGCAGCAGATTGCAGACATGCAATTAGCTATGGGCATGACAGGCTTTACGCAGTACAAGTCTAAAGAAGCGGCAACTGCGGCATTGGAAAAACTTAAGCTAGATAAAGTGCAGGCTGAAGTAGACGTTAAGAATGCACAAGCTAATATGTATGACCGTAAAGGCACAGCGGGCTGGGTGGACGGTAGCACAGGGGTTAGCGGCACGGCAGATACACGTAACGCTCAAGCAGTAGCTGAAGCACGTGATCGAGTAAATACTGGTCAAGGTACGTCTGCTGACTCAGCGCTTATCGAACTGCATGATGAGAAAGTCACAGGTAATATCCCAGGCAAGTCTCGTGAGTCTGCCGCTACTGTAAACACGTTGTACGATATGTTTGGCGGTGAGCAAGGTTTCTACTCAACTAACTTTGGCAAAGACCCTACTGCACGCCGTAAAGCAGCTGGCGAAATTCTGAAACTTGAGCAATTGACAGACACCAAACTAACTAACGCGGATAAGGACAAACTAGACGATATTCGCGAACTCATTTCACTAGGCAACCCAGCAGGCAAATTGACTGCAGACCAAACAGGCATCATTGACTCGTTAGTTAGTGATGTGAAAAAGTATGTATCTGATAACCCATCAGGCATTGATGCTACCTCAGCGTATAACGCTTATCGTAACTCAATCCGAAATGCGCTATATGGTTCTACGTTGACAGAAGGTGAGATTCAAGCGTTTAATTCTGCCTTCGGCTCTCAGCGTCAACAACTGGGCCCTGTACTGCAGCAATTGCAAACTGGCTTAACTCAAGTACAGTCTAAGCTTGAATCAGTAGCTATGAACATGCACCCTGCAGTAGCTCAATACCGAGTAGGTATGGACCAGCAAAAGCTACTGACTGTTATGGATGCGTTACAACAGCGTATTGATTTGCTTAAGGGGATTCAGCGCAAGTCAGGTCAAGCTCAGCCTACAGGTCAAGTTCAGCCTCGGCTATCTCCGTCAGACGCACTTGACAAACTAATGGGAGGCCAGTAATGTCTATCTCAATTAACACTCTACAAGATGCGTTCAAAATTTCCTTTGACGCGTATGAGCAAAGCCGTAACGAGGCTGCTCTTGTATGGGACCAGTATCACAACAGGCACTATACAGAAGACCAACTTGCTGTATTAGCTAATCGCGGTCAGCCTGCAGAGACATTCAACGTCGTTAAGATGTTTGCGCGCATGCTTATTGGTTACTACTCATCCACAGTCAACTCGATTATAGCTACTCCTACTCAGCAAAATGATGTCGAGCGGGCGTCTTTACTAACTAGCGCAATTCAAGCAGAGCTGCGAGCAAATAATTTCTTGGGTGAAAGTAACAATCTTAAGCTTTCACTAATTAACGCTGGTATAGCGTGTGTCTACATTGATGTAGAAAAGACTAACGAAATTGACCAATTTAAGCGGCCTATTCACCGTCTGCGTGTAGAGTACGTTCCAGACGCTGAAGTACTTCGTGACCCTATGAGCATCCGCGATGATTATACAGACGCGCGGTGGATTCACCGTTTTCGTTGGGTGGCTAAAGAAAAGCTGGTCCGCATGTTTGGTGAAAGCAAAGTAGCTAAGCTTGATGCGTATGACAACCACGTTAATGTGTCAGGCTTTGATTATACAGATATGTATAACGCTCAAGCAGTAGGCAAATATAAAGTCTACGATAACTATCTAGTTATCCATACCTGCATTGAAGACGAGAAGGGCAAGCGCTGGTCCATCATGTGGAGCGCAGATGTAGAGCTATCGAGAAAAGAAATCCGTACTCAAGGAGTGCAATTTCCGTACCGCACTTTGCTAACTAACAAAAGTGATAAGGTAGAGTACTATGGTATTTTCCGTGAAGTCATCGAAACTCAGCGGGCAATAAATCAAGCGCTGCTTAAAATCCAGCTATTAGTTAATACGCAAAAAGCTTTTGTTGAAGAAGGCGCTGTAGCTAACTTAGCTAACTTCACCGCTGCTTTTAACCGCGTCAATGCAGTCATTCCTGTTAAGAATCTTGCTGGTATTCGTATTGAGCAGCTAAGTAGTGAAGTGCAAGACCAGTACATCATTGTAGACCGCGGGCTTGATCGCATTCAGCGTTTGCTTAGCATCAATGAAAGCTTCCTAGGTATGGCCGCGGCGTCTGACTCAGGCCGTAAAGTGGTATTGCAACAGAACGCTACCATTGTGGCTCTTCAGTACCTAACTAGCCGCATTGAATCTTTGTACCGCTTGATGGGCCAAGACATGGCTGCACTCATTAAGCAGTATTTTGTAGCGGAGCAGATTATTCGCGTAGCTGACGACATTACAGGTGACCACTACCTGACCTTGAATAAGCCAATGGAAATGTGGTCTGGCCAGATGGATGAGCAAGGCCAACCTATCATGGAACCTATGTATGAAGAAATACTAGACCCTAGCACAGGTAAGCCGATGCTAGATAATGAAGGTAACTACATCATTGCGCCTATCCCAGAAGGTGACACAGAGTTCGCATTTGCCTCAACAGATATTGAGATTCAGTCTGTCGCTTATAACAATGAGGACGAGAAGAACCAGCTGATGCTTGAAACACTACTCAATGGGCCAGTCGGTCAATTGTTAGCTAGTGTAAACCCAAGTGGCTACTTTACTGCTGCCTCACTTAGTGCTAAGTCCTCTAAGACTAAGTACTCACCGCAGATTAGTCAAATCCTTGATGACACGGCCGCAATGCTTCAGAAAACCCCAGGTGGTTCTGAGTATGCTATGAGTGTTGCGGCAGGCCAGCAAGGTGCTAGTAATCAAGAAAACAGTGCTAACGGTGCACCGATGAGCCAAGGGCTTAAACTACCAGATAACACCAATCAGGAGGCTTTCTAATGGGCATAGCATCTGTATTAGCTATCGGACTGAAAAATGGACTGAAAACTAAAGCTGGTAAATACGTTGTTTCACGCGACGGTAAAATGTTCATCGATGAAAAAGGCGGCGCTGAAGTTGCACTTAAGGACCTAGATAGTGATTCACTAAAGCAATGGACAAAAGATAATACAATTTACCGCGGGGATGACGGCGCTGCGCCCACTGAAGCTACTTTATTTGATGGACACACTAAAGGTCATCCAGCTACACACGCTAGCTATGACATCACAGAAGCGCT
Organism: Thiomicrospira cyclica; assembly: GCA_022736205.1. Taxonomy (GTDB): domain Bacteria; phylum Pseudomonadota; class Gammaproteobacteria; order Thiomicrospirales; family Thiomicrospiraceae. Next base: position 19,990 of record DZAT01000021.1, on the reverse strand, counting down.
TAGCTATGCTGGCAGTAAAGCTAAGCCCACTGACACGCCTGGTGTGTCTGAAGCAAACTTGTATTCGTCAGCTAACTATCCTGACACTACGCGACTGCTCGACTATAAGACTAACCCTGATGAACTAGCTAGTATAGCAGACACTGCTATGCAAAACAAAGGCTATAAAAGCACGCCTGACTTCATGAAGGCTCGTGCTCGTAGCGGAGATTGGCAGGACTTAGAAGAGGAAGACTTTGTAGCAGAAGCTAAGAAGCGGGGCTACAACATGATTCGTCAAAGTGGCGAAGGTGATAACGTACAAATCTTCCCTGGTGCTGTGCCTAAGACGTTTGCCGCAGAAAAAGTGCAGTTCGGTGATAACTTAATGCTAGACCCGCAGAACGTAGGTAAATTAGCTGATTTGGAACGCGGCAAGCTTGAGCGTACACAACAAGTAGCACCCAGAGATGCGTTTATCAATCAGTCTCCCATTAGCATGAGCAGCAATCCAGACGCGTTTGCTGCACCGATGACCCGTATTTTACACGGAGGTATTCGTGCAGGCAAAACCAAGGATGAAATTATTGCGCAGGCAGAACGGTTCTTGCCTCATAACGCTGATGCAGTTGGGCGTAACAATATAGAACGAACAGGCTTTCTTGACCGGCTAAAAACTATGCCTACCGACGCAAATGGCAAGCCTGACCAGGCTAAGCTTGGTGACTGGTTGAAACAAACCGGCTTATACAGCTCAGCAGGTGTACTTGGCCTTGGATTAGCTAGTCAGTCAGAAGATGCTGAAGCTGGAGTAGGCACAATCGTGTCTAAGCTAGCTGAAGTGACAGCAAAGATGCCAGCTAAAGTGCGTAATGCTCCCATAGAACAACAGCAAGCGTGGTTACGTAATCAAGGTGTAAAAGAAGCAGAGCTAGCCGCACCTGAAGGGTATACAAAAACCGTAACCCCTCGCTTTGCTTATAGCGATATTTCACCTCAAAAGGAAGCAGAAGAAGCAGAAAAAGAGTGGAAAGCTTTGGTAGTCAGTAGAGCATCGCAAGAAGACAAAGATATTGCAATGGCTGGTTTGCCTTTCATAATACAGAAGCAAATTAGAGACGGAAATACCCATATGCTCACCTATATGGAGGATGAGCTAGTTAAGAGGGCAAATACAAGTGATAAGTCTTTGCAGTATTTTGCACACCTCTACGACAATCCTAAGTTGTTAAATACAGGCGTAGTTGATATAGGCGGGCACTGGGCCGACCCTAGCGTATTTCACGTCAGAGGTCTGGACGATCTTCCTAGCAAAACGCGTCGCGTATATGAGATACAGTCAGACCTGCAAAACTTAAAACGCCCTATTGCTACATGGAATAAAACAGCGCGAGAAAACCACTTCAACGAGCTTGAAGAGTTTGAAAGTATAGACGAATTACCTGCTGAGCAGCACAAGTTATTGACGGATTGGGTTGAAACGGGGGACACTACAAAACTGTCTCCTGAGCTGCAAAAGTTAGTTAACACGTTGCAACAGAAGACGGAGCCTGTAAATGACGTGCCTTTCGCTTACAAGCTAAACTGGGACAAAGACGCTATTAACCGTCAGTTTGTAGAAGCTAGCGAAAAAGGATTAGCTAATGTAGACTTCTTAATTAAACCGGTAGACAATAGCATGGTGCGTAGCCCTAAAGTACAAGCTAGGTATGAGACAGACATGCCTAAAACTATTGCAGGGCAAGCAACTAAGATTGGGGCTAAGACTGAAGAAGTTACTGATGCCAAAGGTAATAAGTATCTGCGGGTAGTCTTACCTGCAGCCGGTTTTAGCGTGCCTGCGTTTGCTTCAGAAGACGAAATTAAGACGGATGAGAAAGGCAATCCTTACACGAGCAAGCGCATGACCACTGAAGAGTACAATCAGTTTATTGATAAAAAAGCTACTAATGAAGCAGCGCGTTTAGCCAAGAAAGAACAACCACAATTCGTCATTGACAATGCGGTAGCGGACATTCAAAAACTCAAAGAAGTACCTACTCAACCGCCGTCTACTCTGGTAGAACAGATGCGAACTGCAGGCTATTCAAACAAAGAAATTTACCAAGCATTTGCCGATAAAGGTAAGACACAAGACGAGATAGATAAAGAGTTTGGCGGAATGCTTACCAAGGCTAAAGCTCAATTTACTTCGCCTGAAGACCAAGCCTTGTTCGATCAAGACTTTAGCTATGCGCCTTCAACTAATGCTAAGACTCTTGAACTGCCTGAGTTGACTGCTCAACTTGAACAGCTTAATCGAGACAATTGGTCGACAGGCAAGACTATTATGTCACTATGGGATGACAAGACTGCAAAAGAAGTGCAAGAGTACACTTCTGCTATTCAGCCTAAACTTGTGGAAGGTCTGCTTAAACGTGGCTATCAAGCTAAGCTTATGGTACAAGGTGATAATGGTTTACGCGATGCGCAAGAAGGCGAAGTGCCTAATGTAGCTGCGGCGCTTGACCCTAAGACTAAGCAATTTGTTCCTGCTACGTCTGGCTTTATTGCTGGTTTAACTGCGGAAGCTTTGTCTATTACTGGAGGCGTTGCTGGCGCAATCTCAGGCGCAGAGTTAGGTATGGCTGCGCCAATCCCTCATCCTCTAGCTAAGGGTGCCGCGGTTATCGGTGGAGCTATTGTGGGTGGCGCAGCAGGCACATTTGCAGGTAGCGTTGCAGACGACTTAGTTACTGCCGCAAAGTTGAATGAAGACTTTGATGCACAGAAAGCTGTACGTCTTGCGGCGCAAGCTGGTTTAACTAATGCCATAATGGACGCAGGGGCGGCAGGCTTGTTTAAATCGCCTATTGCAATAGGCAAACTAATTAAAGTCACTAAGCGTTACCTAGAAGACGCTAACGTGCAAGGCGCTTATCGAGCACTCAAAGATATCACTGGTGTTACAGACCAACAAGCTGATGACTACATTAAGCAAGTGAACGCCATGTCTAAGACGCCACTAGAGGGCTCACAAACACGGCAACGAATCAATGCGATTGCTCAGACACAAAAAGGTGCTGAAGCAATTGTGCCACAAGCATCGCAGTTGTCTAAATCAGGCGGCTTTAATTTCGCTAAAGAGATTGACACTCGCGCTAAGGACTTTACTGCCTCAGTTGATACAGTCACGCCTGAAAATGTTGGTAAGGTTATCACTGATGACTTAGCTAAGTACCAACAAAGTGTGCGCGATGGCTACGAAGGTATCAAATCATTTGGTATCGCTCAAGCTGATTCAGTAGGCTACCACTTTGACATCGACAAGTTTAAGATTGATTCTATGCTTGAAGATGCAAATGTGCGGATTACCGATCCAGCGGTACTACAACAATTTGATACGTTGATGGCTAAAGTAAAAGCTATCGGTGCTAACTCGTCTACAGGCGGTCCTCGCAGCTTTAGTGACTTGCTTGACTTGCGCAAGACGATTAGTGACTTTAAGTACAAGAATGGCGCAAATAACTATATCAAGCTAGATAGAGTAAACACTGTGCTTAACAGCATTGATGGAGAAATTGAAGCAGCGGCTAAAGTAATGCCTAACGGTACGCAATGGCTTGACGAGTTTGCGAAGTCTAAAGTTGACTACGCGCAGATGAAAGGGCTTGAGAAGAACGCTTTATACAAAGCACTGAATCGCCCTGGTATCAGCGCTGAGCAAGTAGTTAGTGCTGTAGCGCAAAAAGCAGGCAGCATCGACGGTACATTTATGGAAGTATTAGGTAAACTGCCTATGCAGACACGAGTGAATGCGGAAGGCGCAGTTATGAAGCATTTGTTAGGTAAGCATACTATTGGGGATGGACAAAGCTATCAAGCTGTAGACTTCCCTGCACTTGTTGAAAAGCTAGACACACTTGAGTTCACGACTAAAGAAAACCGTGAATTGAAGCGAGTGGCTCAAGAGTTCGCTCGTGTGTTTCGCAACGACAAAGCGCTGGCTGAAGCTTCTGGGGCCATCAACGTACCTAAACCTACTAGCTATCTAGCTACGTCGGTGGAAGGCCGCTTGCGCGTGCAGGCTATGAGTGAAATGTTCAATAGCTTTTCTAAATACCTACCTACAAAAGAAGGTCGTATGAAAGCGCTAGCGGATAAAGTGGCTGACGTATTAGACAACCCAACTAACGCTAAAGCTACTGAAACACTATTGCGTGAACTGCCTGATGACCCGACGTTGAAAGAAAGTTTGTCTAAGCTAGCTATTGAGTACACTAAGCGCGGACAAAAAGAGACGTATCCACAGGTGACTACTTACCAAGTATTCAATCCAGGCAGAACCCGTGATGCGATGCAGACACGCTTAGGTAAAGGCATGCTATACTTTACTGACGAAGCTAAGGCTAAAGCGTATGCTAATGGCCAAGGCTTGCAAGTCAAGGCTACGCAAGTAGAACCTACTCGGTTTGCTACTCCGCAACAGATTGAGCAGATTACTGGTGAACCCTTCAGTATGCAGCAATTAAGAGACCCGGCAGTTCTCTCGAAGCTCCGGGTCAAAGGGTATACAGGCGTAGCAGAAGGCGATGAAGTGCTAGAGTTTAACTATCGCACTCCATGATTAAGCTCTTTACTTGATCGATGTTATAAGCCGTGGTAGCTAATCCTCCTGCGGCTTTAACCATTTCAATATGAGCTAATTGAAGTGCACTAGGCTTGTTATAATCTAGCTTGCCTTCAATGCCAATGAATCGTCCTTTATAACAAGCTAAGATATCAGGCGTACCTGCTTTGTTAGTAGCTATCGTCTTGATAACATAGCAACCCTGTGATTTTAGGTAGGCCTGAATTTTTGCGTTCAGCGCAGACTCTTTCATTTATCGAACCGCACGGCTACAAAGCGTGGCAAGAACAGGCTAGGTGTTGAGCCCAAGCGGTCTTGAATCACTGTATTGTACTTGACTTCGATTACCTTATTGCGGTACACGCTGAAGTCAGCTGCTCTGTCTGCATCAGTCATACCACTGCCCACAGACACTTCAACAAACTGACCTTCTACGATGCCTTGACACAGTAAAGAACCAATCATGCCGTCATACTTGCCTTGCCCTGGCTCGTAATCGATACACTTTAAGTCTGCCGTCTTTGTCTCTTTCATTTTAGCCCAATGCTTAGTGCGCTTAAAAACGTAAGGACTAGTTGGGTGTTTGAGAATAAGTCCTTCGTAGCCCAGCAGGATAGCGCCGTCGTAGGTAGCTTGCAGTTGCTGTAAATTAGCTATCTCAATGGCATTAGCTAATCTAATGCTATCGTGACTGCCATCTAAGCGGCCAACCAACTCTTCACGGCGGACACTATAGGGCTTAGTGCACGTCTCAGTGAACGCATCGTCTAGCGATAGGTAGTCAAAGACATTAAACGCTAGTAGTGATTCGTCAATGTCACCGTTATGAATAGCCGAGTTAATCAGGCCTGACACTTTAGTGCGGTCAGTTACTTTGCCAGAGTCAAGAGTAATTTCACAGTCGTATACGCCGTCAGGTAGTAAAGCTAACTGCGGCGTTCGACGCAAATGAATTACTTTGTTGTTGCGCGTCTTAGCGACGTAAAAGTCAGACTTGACCACAATGTAAGCACGAACACCGTCGTACTTAAGTTCGGCTACGAGAGGGAACTGTAGTTTAGCTAACGCTACTTCTTTAGCTAGTTGTACGTTCATAGAGTTTCTCCTGAGTAAAGGGAATCGATGTAATTAAGTTTGTTAAGCGCAACAGCTTCGTACACTTGTTCACTGATAGCTTTCTTAACTAGTAAGAAGTGCACTACTATCGGCTCAGCCCGTAGTTTATTAGCTTGGCGCGCTCGACGCTGTGAGTGCTTAGCGGTAGACCAGTCTTGAGAGTATATAACTAGGTCTTTGTACATTGACAAGTCAACACCTTCAGCATAGCTAGTTGCTTGCAGAATCTGTGCTCGTGTAAAGACTTCACGGAGCTTCGTGCCTTCGGCGATATAGTTATACATGATGACTAGTGAGTCAGTGTCACCGAAGTGCTCAAGGATATAGCTAATCTTTTCATCATTAGCTAACACTAGGTATGTGTCATCTATCTTAGCTACACCGCCTTCAAGCATGTGCAGGCTTGAGCGTAGCTTACCACCGCTATCACAGATAAGCTGAAGGTCGTTGATAATCGCCACTTTGTCTTTAACCAAGGTGTTGTACAGCAACTTAGTTGACTCTGCAAGTTCAAGGTAGTGTAGCTTGTCCTCAGGCTCATGTGTGAAGTCCAGCTCTTTTCTGGTCTTAGTAATGAACAAATGTTCTACTGTCTTGAAAGTCCAGTCTACTGTGCTAGTGTACTGAGCGACTTCACGCTGATTGATGTATATGCTTTTAGGTACACCGAACACCTTGAACCATGAGTAGTAGTTAGTGCACTTCTTCCATGGCGACCAGGCGCTGAGCGCAAACTGATGGTACAGTAAGTGAGGACCTTGTGCAGCTGGCGTAGCGGAAGAATAAATGATAGGCACATTTTTAGTTAGCGCTGCAATAGTCTTCCACATAGCAGAGACTTTAGGCACGCCTGATATATAGCTATGCGCTTCATCAAGAATAACTAAATCAGGCTTATTAACTACTTTATGTGCCTGATGGTATGTAGTCAGTTCATAAATCTTAGCTAAGTAAGGACTGGCTGCTACCGCCTCTTGCCAGCCTTGCAGAGCTTTCTTTTTTGTGACAACTAGTACCCGCTGTACTGCAGGGCTAGTGTGCTCTGCAGTTAATAAGCAGGTAAGTGTCTTACCTGTCCGTTCTTCCATAGCAAAGTAGACTATCATGTGCTCTTTAAGCAACTGATAGCCTTGCTCAGCTAGCTCAATCTGATGCAGCCATGGTTTCATGCTCTTGGTCCTTTTACAACTGCATCAGTAATAACAATGCCAAAATACACGTACATCTTATAAGCTGTTGGGCTAGACATACGTGACTTAGCTAAGTAATTGCTAATCATAATTGGTGACAGACCAAGCATCATAGCTATGGCATACTTAGACATACCATCAGCTATCAGTTTATTGATAGCTTCTTTTGTTGTCAAGTGGTGTTTGTTCATAACAGTACTTTAGTTGGCTTAGGTTCATCGCCTTTAACGTAAGGGCAAGTGTTGTAGTGCGAGCAGTACCGCTTATCACATAGGTAGTGCTTAGGATTACCACGGAATAGTAGCTCTGCCGGTACGATGTCTTGGCTAAGCACATCAAGTGTCTGCAGCATGACATTGACCGCAGCTTTTGCACGTGGTACATTAGGGTGTAGCGTCAAGATATGGCCTTCAGGCTTACCTTTAAGAACAACACCGTGGATGAGGTTATGCTCAACCTTATGACCATTTTCTTCTGCTAGTAGTGTATACAGTGACTGCTGTGTCACGTAAGACTCAGGAATCGGCTTGCGCTTAGATGTCTTAGTGTCAGCAATCACACCCGGAGCTAAGTAGTCTACCGTGCCTGATAGGCGCTCAGCGATAGGATTAGCTAGTTGAATAGAGAAGCGACATTCTACCGCAGTTGGAATGTCGGTGAAGGGCACAATGTCTTCAAGGTAAGTAGCCACACCTGCAGCTGCTTCCACTTCTGCAGTAGCTATGTTTTCACCTGGGTCGTAAGCAAGGCTATCAGCATTATCTAGTTCTTGTAGTTCAAAAACTGCTCGGTCTTGCATAGCAGATAAGTTAAAGTCTTTCTTACCACTAGCTATTGCCTTGCGCCATTCTTCTTCAATGCCTGCATGTATTGCCGTACCAATAGCCGCTCTGGCGCCAGGAACAGATGACTTGCCTAGGATATGTTGTTGGTACCACTGCAGTGGACACGTTAGAAAACCGTCTACAGCAGACGGGCGGATGGTAATCTTATTACCTGACCATTCTTCAAGTTTCATTTAGTTTACCTTATTTGATTAGGCAGACCGTATCACGATTAAATCCTAGGGCCCTGATGTCCATATCAGGCCAAATTTTTATCGTGATACGGCTTGTCTCAGGAGGCCGAGGATGCGTTCAAAAGTTCGATAAGGAATGCAATGTTAGTCAATGCGTGGTGTGCATGGGCTAAACCGCTTTCAGCATCCGATTGCTCACCATTATCCATAGCTAGGATATGCCGGCCGAGGGCATTCCAGTAGCGATTGAGGTCTTCAACTTGACGCCAGTTTTCAGGCTTGTACTTTTTAGCTCCGTATTCAAGCACCTGTTGAATAACCACGCACAAATTCGCTGGGCTGATGCCTGCTTCGTAACGAACAAGCTTAGCTAGGATGAGCAACTCAAAGATGTGGCTGCTGCTTTTTTGTGCCATGATAAAATGCTGCATCAATGAGTTATCGTTGTACATAACTGCTACTGATAGAGGCAGTAAATTAAAGCATTGCTTATCTTTGTCGAACTTCATGAAATTTTCCACAATAATTACCTCAAGGTCATGGTTGTTGATAAACGATTGGCAACTTGCACAAGGTGGGTGCGTGACAAAGATGTAGCCTTTAACACGCTTATTGGGGTAGGCCACCTCTAGCTTAAGGATAGCTACCTCTTCAGCATGGGCTACATTGGTCATAGTGTGACCAGTAGCATCTTCACAAGGAGCGCCATCCATAGTCTGATTAAAACCAGTAGTTAAAATTAGCCCCTCGGCGTTAGTGACTACCGCACCGACTTTACGTTTATTGCATGCACTCCGTGCCGCTACATCCAATGTAATTGAGTGCAGGTTTTTGAGCTGTTCTTTAGTTAGGTTCATTCTGTGTCTCCAATAGATACATACTTAGCTGCAATTTCCATTAAGACTTCAGTAGGCGAAAAGTACTCAGCGCCTTTATCGATGTTAGCTTTAATAGTTGCGTCAGTCTTCTTCACCGCCTTTGAGTCGTTGCTGTCACAGATAGCCATGACGGTATTAGCAAAGTCTTCGTTAGCCAAAGTCATTGAAGCTACACGTAACACTTTAGCTAAAATAAGCTTAGCGCCAGCTACAGGGTCTGTGCTGATTAGATTAACGTCTTTTGTTGCTAACGCCTCATCGTAGACTGTCAAATCGTTACGAAGGTATAGCACATCATGAAAAGACCAGACCGCATTCAACTTCCATAGCACGCCAACAGCGACAAAGAAAATGTCGCCAAGCGCATCGATAATTTCAACAAACCGGTTTAGCTGGTCTTCATACGTATCTATTGGTAAATCAATGGCTGTATAGAGCTCGTTAATTTCTTCAATTAGTAGCGCACTAGCTAATTGCTCATTGTACACACGGTCGTACCGTGCGGCGTTCCATGCTTCAATACGTGGGATAGCGTCGAGTAAAGTCATTTGATGAGCTCCATTTTAATGGCAGGTTGAGGAAAGTAGTCGTCAATGATTAGCATGTCAGGCACAAAGCCCAGTAGCGTAGCATCTTCAGACAAACGGTAGGTAGGCTGAATGAGTGCTCGGTCAAGGTTTTGAGGCGCTGATTGATGAAGGTACGTCTTGGCCGCCACATAATGGTCTTCATAGATGTGGGTATCACCCAGTGTCATTGTCACCCGGCCAGGCAGATAGCCTGTTTCTTTTGCAATAAGGATGACCCATAGACTAGCTAAGATAGCATCAGCAGGTAGACCAAGCATCACATCAGTTGAGCGCTGATGCCATAGCATGTCAATGTGCTTGTGTCCAGCGTAATCTGTACGGACATAGAACTGGTAAGCATAGTGGCAGCAAGGTAAGCTGAGGTCAGCTAAGTTCTCAGGTCGCCAGCCAGTAATCAAATGCCGACGGCCGTGCGGGTCTTCGCGCAGTGACTTGAGTACATTAATTACTTGGTCATTAGCTAGCCATTCATTGCCGTAGTCCACGTTGATGCTGCCATCTTCTGCTGCCCACATGTCCCAGTAGTTACAGCCGAACTTCTTGAAGTCGTCAATGTGCTTAGGCCCACGGATGAAAGCAGCGAACTCACCAAGCACACCAGCATAGCTATACTTGCGGCCCACTAGGATAGGAAATAGCTGACTAGCTAAATTACCAAACTGAATGACTTTGCCAAACACGCTACGGGTTTCACCGTTACGAGTTTCACGTAAGCTACCAGTGTAAAGCACATCAGAGACAAGCTCTCGATATGCGTATTCAAATGAGTTAACATACATTTGATTAGTCCTCCAAGGAGTGTTGATAAAAATGATTGCCTTTTTCAATGTCGCCCCAATTAAAACCCACCATTACTTGCACAGGCATAGGCAAGTCTTTGACTAGCACAAACCGGCTGATGTCTAGCCAAGCAGAGTGCATGCTGTTAGCAATACGCTTTGCAGCTTCTTCATACACGGCAGAATCATTAGGTGCATCAAAGATGTAGCTATCGTGAATGAAGTTAGCTAAGTGCACACCGTTTTCTGCAAACCATCCGTCTGACAGCATTCTGTGCATAGCTAATTTAGCTACTTCAGCACCATAGCCTTGGATGCAAATGTTGAGCTGGTCCGTCATTAGATTAGCTACGTACTTACGACCCATTGGGGTAGCCCATGCTTGCTGTTTACGCCAGGCGCTAATGCCTTGCTGGTGCCACGCTGCAAAGCCAGGAAAGATTCGCAGCCACTTTTTACGAATGGCGTCGACCTCAGACAACTCAAGAAAGAGCCCAGCACTCTTAATCAAGATGGTCTGCAACATTTGAGCACCACCGCCGTATAGCAGGTTAAAGTTGCAGGTCTTGGTAATCTGCCTCTGCTGCTTAGTGAAGTCTTTACCAAAAAGGAACTCAGCCACATAATTGTGCATATCTAGCTTTTCACGGAACAGCTTGACCATAGTTGCTTCATTGACCATGGCCGCCGCACAGCGTAGCTCAAGCTGTGCAAAGTCGCTGAAGATTAGACAACGCCCACTAGCTTCGTCAACACCAAATACACCTTTAGATGCACGAGGCAACTGTTGCAGATTCTGCTGAGTACAAGTAGCACGACCGCTACGCGCATTCGGCGCAAATATACCATAGATGCGCTCAGTATTGAACTTAGTTAAGAAGCTGTTGAGCTTAAGCAACTTACGCACAGTCTTAACGTTCTGTGCACGTTCATTACCTTGCAGTGCCAACGTAGACAAACCAATGTCATCAGACATAACAGAGTTTATGTAGGGTCGTACTTGTTGATAGCTATTCACGTTGATAGGCATAGCATAGCTAGCTATTTCGACTTGATTCGCTGTGTACAAGTTAGCTAATTGCTCACTGTCGACAGGTAAGCCGGTAGGCTGAAGGCTTGTGATGAAGTGCTTAAGTGTCACAATGTCAAGCTCATACGCTTGATGCTGCGCTTCTTCAGCAAACTGCTCATACATAGCGGGCAAATAATACACATCAAGTGCGGCATAAGTAAGCTGTTCAGCTGTAAGCTTACCTGTCCACGTAGCTTTTTGCATTGCTGTTTTGTCAATACGAGCTCGTGCGTACGGTGAGTAACCAAGCAAATACTGCAATGAATCATCAAGAGTAAACGACTGGGCAGTGTAATAATGCAGCCGAGAAAGTAACATGACATCGTCTACTTTAGCTGGCCAGACAGTAGCAAACTGCCGTTGAATTGTTGAAAGGTCATAGCTAGCGTTGTAGATTAGCACATGCGCTTTAACTAACATCGCTGCCAGGCTAGCTGTATTAGGTAGCTGTACAATCAGGACCTCAGGCCAACCTTTTTGAAAGAACTGTGCGAGCACAATAGGTCCATACAACCCATCAGTCTCAGAGTCATACGCTAGCGGACAGTCTGCAAGTAAGCTTGCCTGTACGTCTGCTAATGTAGTTAAGCGGTAAGGAATTGTTGCCATAGTATAGCCTCAGAGATAAAAAAGTGGTGGAACTAGCCCACCACAATTGAATTACAGTGCTACACGAGGCGTAACTGTGTCATTACCAACGGCCTCGAAGTTGTCTTCAGCCACGCCGGTGAAGCCGTCTTCATCGTCGCTAGCAGTAAAGCCTGTGTCTTCTGAGTATTCAACAAACTTAGTAATCTGAATAGCATTCAGATACAGAGTTACACCGCGAGCGGCAGGGCCATTGTCGTAAATCGCCATAACGCCACTGATAGTGCCACGTGAACCATTGCCGATTTTCTTGTCACCAAGGCTGATTTTAGCGCCTTTAGCGTTGAACAGCTGAATGACCTTGTTGGTGCCGTCAGGATAAACAATACCTGTCCAAAATGCCAAACTCACTTCGTCAGTTTCATTGCCTTGCTTATCCTTAATGACGTGCAAGCCGTTAGACTTCATCTTAGCGCCTTTAGGCTTGTTAGCTTCCCAAAAGGCATCAAGTGTCTCAACGATTTGCTTGTGCTCGGCACTGTCTTTCTTATAAACCAGGCTGGCTACGAAACGATCGTTGTCTTGCAGGTCCTTCTTACCTTTGCCTGTGATGAATACCCAGTTCAAGGTGCCGATTGGGGGTACGAATTTTTGCGTGCTCATGTGTGCTACTCTCTAATTAGGTCAAAAAACTTAATACGTTATTGCATTAAGTAAATATATTATATCGGGTCCGATTCCATAAAAACAATAGAATGTTTTTATGGGCGATAAGATTTAGTTATACACCGCCCAATCTTCGGCTAATAAATCTGTCTGACTAGCAAGCCAAGGAACAATTATTCCGTCAACTGATTTTACATCAATGTGCGCATGATAGCTAACTTCAGTACCTTCTTCAAAAATACCGTATAAAGGAGGGCGATTTACCTTAAAAGTGCTTCCTGGCGCAAGAAAAATAAACATACCTGTGCCATTCCAACTATACCTGTGCATAAGCTTACCTGCTTTAATATGGTTAAGAGCGTCGCTAAAATTCATTTTTAAGTCCTCAAGTGTTTAAGTAGACGAACTTACTTGCACGGCTGATAGCTACATAAGTAAGAGTGAAGTACATAGCTATATTACGGGGGCTACATTTTGAAATATCCTCCATATCAATATACACGTGGGCGTAAGTACTACCTTGACTTTTATGGACAGTCATGGCGTACGGGAAGTCAAGACAGATAACACAGTCTTTGAATGTCAGATAGTCCCGCCAAGCTTTAGCCCTTTGTGCAGCCAAAGCAGTGCAGTCATTGTCTCTAGCCCAGTCTGCTGCTTTAGAGGCATGGGTTTTCTCAATAACTAGATTGCTATTAGCAGCGGTCTCTTGTAGACTAGCTAACATGTTGTTATAGTTAGCGTGTCCAAAGATATAAGCATAAGTCAGGCCTGTATTACGGTCCTGCAAAAAGCCGCACTTCTTCATACGAATAAGGTGCTCAAGCGTTTTATACTTACTATCTAACTCAAGTAGTCCGTTAACTGTCTCAATTTGAAACACATTTTTAGGGAGCACATTAGCTTCAAGAATGAATGTTTCACGAGTTGTCGGGCTATACAGCGTGTCATTAAGAACAGGGCTCAGCCTGCCTGCTATCTTAGCATTGAGCTCTTGCACTCGTTGATTAGTATAAGCGAGCATCACTTTGTCTTCATCAGGGTTAGCTATGTAATGGCTAACTATATCTACTGCTCTGAGCAAATTGTCTGAACTAGCTATAGGTTGCGGAGGCTCTCTTTTAATGTATGACACTAAGTTGACTAGTGTAGACTGAATCGCAGGGTTATCAGTGCGCTTAATGTCTACGAGGCGCTGTACATACTTGCCACTGGGCACGATGGCGGGGCTGTCTTGTACAGGTGGTAGCTGGTAAGGGTCTCCGATGTAGACAATCTTGCAGTTGAAAGAGTCCTGCAGCTCTACTAAGTCTAGATAGTCTTTTTCACCTATCATAGAGAACTCATCGATAAACAGAATAGACGGAGCCTCTTCTAGTGTCCCCATTTTAGTGCTCGTCTGCACATGCTGCCGCTTAGTTGCATGAACGTTCACGCCAGGTCGCTTTTTTAAGAAGCTATGGAGTGTAGCTATAGCCGAGCCTTCAGGAAGCTTACTAGCTAATACACTGCATGCTTTATGCGTGAACGCTAGCACAATAAAGCTTACTTCATTTGTTTGGCAATAGCTAATATGCTCTGCAAGACTTGTTGTCTTACCTGTGCCCGCCATACCAGTGATGTACATATTGCGGGCGCTTTTATCTGCTAGGAACTTACTGAACATCGGTATCTCCTTCGTATAAGTCAGCTTCGACCTGCTTCTGCCAGGCTGTAATAGCGTCGCAGATGCCAGTGATTTTTATGCCATATGGGCGGTTAACTTCATTAGGCACTCTGATGTTCTTTGGCTTCATGCCACAAGTGGAAGTAATTTTACGTGAGACTACAGCTGGCTGAATGTCAACATAGTGACGAACGAGCTCCTGTAGCACTGGCATAGGTACATAGTCTCTGTTTGCCGTGGTGCCTACTTTTAGGGTCACATCAAAGAAGTCGTGTTCTTCACCTGTGTCTACCATCGCCCTAACTAACTCCTTTGCATTCTGAGTCTTAATCCAGTACGTGATTTTGTCTAAGAAGTTCTTTGCCTCAGCTGTAGCACTTTCTGTGTGCATTTTAACAGACTCAAACTTTTCAAGCCTTACGCGCATGTTAGCTATATCATCAGCTGTAGGCATCTCTACTTCTGTAGCTAAATAATAAGCAAAGTTCAGCAGCTCTTCTTTTGAGCGAAGCTGGTCGACAAAAGCTGCTGTCGAGCCATATTGACTAGCTATCCAGTCTTGCTCTGCTAGTTTGTTTGCAGAGTGTAGTACAACAAAACGGCGCTCATCATTATCTAGCATCAAATTGTTGTAGTTAGAAGTAAGAATGAAGGTCATTCTATGCTGACGGTCTACAGGTGAACCGTACATAACTCGCTCTCTAAAAGAGCTTGCACCAGACAGCGCCTTAAGCGCACCTAAGGCTTTTACTTGCTCAGCGCGCGAAGGTGCCTTATCACCTAGCTCATCGAGGTGGCCAAATAGGGCATTAGCTATACCTTCATTACGTGCGTTAGTTAGCGAGTCAACTTCAAGTATGGTAAAACTTTCTTTACCGACTAAATTGCATAGCAACTCAGCAAACAAAGACTTGCCTGTGCCACCTGCACCGATAAGGTAGATGATTGGCACTGTATGCTTGAACGTAGTTAGTTTGTACTTCAAGAACTGAAGCATTGCAAGCTTAATAGGTTCTTCAGGGAATAGATTATTAAATAGTGCTAGCGCTGCATTAGGCCGTGTGCCTTTGTATGCAGTTGGGTCGGCTATCACTTCAAGGTACATATTGCGTGAAAATGTATTAAAGCTGCCATTTACGTAGCCTGCAGGCAGAGCAGGGTCTGATATGAGTTCTACGTTAGCTATAAGCTCTTTTTCACGTAACTCTTTGAAAAGCCCTATTAACCTAGTACCGCCCATAGGCATTAAGTGCTCTAGTGTAGCATTCGTGCTTCTGAAGTAGTGGGCTGTCGCTGCATCTAAGTTAAGCTCGACATACATCTTAGCTAGGCTATCATATACGACTTCAAAATCTGAGCCACGGGCTGAGTACATGAGTCTTGTAGCTAATGCGTCAGGGTCGTACCGCCAAATTTGTACGCCTTCAATAGAGGCACGACCTGATACCATAGGTGAAATGATAGTTGCGTTAAGTGCAACTATATCCATAGGGCGAGCCCATAGACTGTTAAGGCTAGTCATTGCCTTAGTATACATATCACTACTAATAGACGGGTCGCTGCCTAATATCGCTGACACCTTAGCTAAGTAATCAGAGCCCATCCCTTGAGGCACATCGTCTGGTACAATATATCCTTTAGCTATATAAGCTTCACCAGATCGAAAAGACTTAGGTGTTAAAGGCTTAGCTAATTGTGGCGATAGTATACCAGTTTCAACAAACTGTTTAACTAGATGGACTAACGGCCTAGCTATCTGTGCTATCGGTGCGTGCTGTTTTGAGCTCTTAGGTGCTAAGCCGTGCAAAAATAGCTTAGCTGCCGGAGGCATGGGCTTTAGCGCAGCTCTTAGTTCTTCTGCTGTCTGTAGTGCTAAAGAGTGCTTGGTATGATTAGCTTCAGTAGCTAAGTAAATCATCCGATTGTCGGATAGGAAGTCCAGTGCATAGCTAGTTGCATTGAATGAGTCGGGCAAATCATCTTCATAAGCGTAAATAAAAGTGCCACACTCTTGCAGCACACCGTCTTTAAGCTTATCTTTAGACAAGAAGACAAATGGATAGTCGGGGTCTACTTGTTTGAATAGGTTAAATGCCGTTGTTTCATCACAATCAATAGCAACAAAGTTAGACACCTTACCTGTGATAGCACCGCCTAAAGCAGTTGCTTTTGTGTTGGCCTCTAGCGTATAAGTTTTGTTCCAGCCCTGAGGCAGCATGGGCACAGTCTTAGTGCCATCCGGTAAGCGCTCTAGTGTGCCGTTCATAGGAACAGTGTGGAAACCAATATCAATGTATGGTTGAATGTTCTTCATTATTACTCACAGATACGGTTTAATAGTACTAGTTAGCACTACTCTCGCCTTGTGCGGCTTGGATAAAAATTATACACTAAGCTAATGCTGATGTACAATAGAATTTTCTTATGACAGGCATTAGTTCTATCTATCTACCTGCTATCTTATAATGTCGCGAGCCCAGTAGTTTACATGCGTTGCTTAGCAGCTCCGCTAAGTTTAGACTTGAAGTACGCTGCCTCAGCTGCGGGTATATTTTTACACTTGAGTTGCTTAGCTAAGGCAGTATCACGTTTAGCTAATATAAGCGCGTCTTCCCGTGTATGCCCTTCTTCAAGGTATTGCTCAACTAGAGGATGTGCCATAATATATAGCTCGTGGTAGTGATGATGTGTTAATGCGGTAGAGGTGGCGCCATTCTCTTTTAGTGCCTCAACAGTTACAGGCTTAGTTAGTCTGTGCGGACTGTTTGTCGGGTGCAGCACGTATTTAGTGCCTAGGTAGGCAATCTTTCTTCACTCGTCGTCATGATGCAGCCACTCGTATGCTTGTTGTGTGAAGTACTCAAGGTCAGTAGGCTTAACTTTCCTACTGAGCCAGGGCGCACGATAGCCTTTACGGTCAAATGCGTCCCATTCAAAGTCTATCTGCTCATGTAGCTCATCTGAGCAGTGGGCGTCGCGACGAGCTGGCGTAGAGCTAATCTCACTAAGGGTTATGGTGCATGGTATACCTCCAACTGTATAAGTGAAGGCAGTGTCATAGTTGGACATAGCTAATTTAGACATATAAAAGTCCTCCGATAAGTAAGAATGCAAGGATGAGCCATGGATAGCTAATAATGAGGCGATAGCTAGTCCTAAGGCGCCGATAGTTATTACTGCCTTAGGATGAGCCATAACTAGCTGTAAACCTGCGATGGCTACGGTGCACACTGCTAGGTAGATCAGTCCTTCAACGGTCATTACTGCCACCTAGTTTCTGTGCTTGTGCTGCCCAGTTGCCATTAAGCAGAGTGTCTAATGGATTTGCTTGCTTAGTCGCGCCTGGTTTACACCTAGCTTGCCTAGTTATACCTTGCTTGCTGATGGCTAACAGACGTGCTTTGTTTTGTTGTTCTTCGGCTAGTAACGCCTTGATTACATTGAGTGCTGTCTCTGTGTGGTATAATGCTGTGGGGTAATCCCGCATAAACATAGCCCGCTCGGCGTCGATTAAAGTGGAGAGCGTATGTTGTACTTTCATTTGTCGCTCGTTCATTGTAGTGTTACCTTTAGTAGAAGTGTTGTTACTGTTGTGCATTCAGGGCACACATCTGGCATGTGCACCACTCCGATAGACAATTTGTCTGTGACTGCTAGATTGAGGACTACACCACCAATTGCTGAAATGTCAGTATTCAGCAAGTGTGGCACCTGGTCAGCCTCATAACCACTGGCCAAGCCTAGCATCGCACCAGCAGACAAGTTAGCTAATATAAGCACGGTATAGCTACCTGTAAGTGCGAACGATGTGGAGTTAAATGAGTTATGGTACACTAGTGCCTGAGCGGACCAGTTGTCTGTGAACGCATGTTCATAACCAATGCCATAAGTAGCATTGTTTATTACATGCCCATTCACCTCACTAGCAGCGTGCATTGAAGGTCCTATAGCTAACAATGAGTCAGCGACTGCAGGTGCGGTGGAGCAGCTGGCTAATACACTAGCTAATATAAAACTAGCTATCTTCATGCCTGCAGTGCCTCGTACGCTGCTTTAACTAGTGCTCTTGTGGTCCGCTTGTCACCTGTGATGGCTTTAAGCTCTTGCAGCAAGGCATAGCTGGCCGCAAGTTCAGCGTGGGCTCGCCGCACGCGCTCCATGGCATGACTGAGTGGTATAGGGTCACTAACAGTTTCAATGTAGCGTCTGTCGTCAGCATTCAGCACCATACGAGGTAGCCAATCTTGGGCAATAGCTAAGTCTAGTACTCGTAACTTCCAATGATTACGAGCCTGTTGCCACTGAATGGCTATAGCAAGGAGTGGCTCTAGTACAGGCGAGTTAGTGGGTGTGTATTGCAGCCCAATGGCTGTAGCGAGAAGCGGTTCTAGTACAGGCGAGTTAGTGGGTGTGTACATAATAGTGTCCTTTGATTGAAGGTATATTAAAGCAGTCTGCCTTAAATAGTGCCCATAGTAATTAGCTATGGGCACATGGAGTCAGCAGCTGATGCTGTTAGACTGCAGGCTCTTCAGAGACTGCAGGCTCTGCTACAGCGATGGACACACCGTTATCAACGAGGTATGCAAGCACTTCATCGTACGTGGCGAAGCCCAATGTGGTTTCAGGAGTTGTCACACGAGCAGCTTCGATTGCAGCTTGTTCGGCAGGGATGTCTGACGGCTGCAGTTCACCGTTAGCGATGCGAGTAATCAGGGCAGCACTTGCGTCCTTGGCTACACGTTGTGCCTTGGTCCATGCAGCTACACCAGCTTTTGACATAGGGTTCAAACCGGTTGCTGTACCGAGTTTTTGACCAAATTCAACTGCTCGCTCACCGATGAGTGGCATCCAACGCTTGAACTGGTAGTCAAGAATCGCGACCACTCGATTGTCGGCGTCACGAATAGACATACGAGTAGCACCGGCAATGGCTCCACGGGCTTTGGCAGACATAATGGCTTCGAGCTGTGGCATAATGGTTTTGACCTTAGCGCCTTCGTTATCAGTCAGGAAAGCGTAGACTTCGGCAAATACTTTTTTGATAGTGGACATGATGTGCTCCTATGGGGTGCAATGAGTGAGTGGGTACATCAAATAAATGGCTTAAGCTGAGTGCTGTTGGCTTCGTTCATTTGATAAATCTATTTTAGACCTAGTGAATTCAAAAAGATAATTAAACTTTTTTATAATGGCATAAGAATTATCTATGAATATGAGTGGACTAGTTTAATTAAATAGCTAAATAACTAAGTATATGCGCACTAACTAAATCTATATGGAGTGCGGGCCGTTGTGGTAGACTGTGCGAGTGTGATACTATAGTCTGTCGTGTGATGAACTAATTACTATAGTTTGTCGTATACAGGAAAAGGGCTGCTATTGGGGTGTAGTTGGAATAGAATTCAGTTTATAGCATGTTTGTGCGTATAAAATTGAGTGGACTGTACAGACATGCACTAAGTAATAGGAACTATATAGTGTGAATGGCACATTGATGACGAAAAAAAACTGTTATAAATCAATGGTTTAGAAGAGTTTCGAAACTGTCGCGTATGATTGCGTCGTGTACATAATTTCAAACTTTTTTATATGGAAAATAAATTCTTTTCGATTTTATAAGACAAGACAAGACATACGACAACATTATTTTTTTACTATTTAGTTATATCCAACCTGTCTATTCTATTAGGTACACACTCCACCAGTTTATTAGATACTAGGTAGTGCAATGCCTGTCCATAGAAACCAGCTAAAAAATCCATTCAAATCCATCCAAAACGAAGCCACGGTCAATTCTAGGACCATTTATGGACTAGGCCTTGATGTCCATATTAGA
>DZAT01000143.1 GCA_022736205.1 Thiomicrospira cyclica | reverse complement strand
TCGTGATCGCCAACCGCAGCTTTGGTTGAAGGGGTAAAAATAGGCTGTGGCAGTTTAGCCGCTTGTTGCAGCCCAGCGGGTAGCGCATGACCACAAAGCGTTCCTGTTTGTTGATAGTCTTTCCAGCCAGAACCGACCAAATAACCACGTACAATCGCTTCAACAGGTAAGGGCTTAAATTTGCGCACCACCATGACGCGATCTCCCAGCGTCGCCAATTCGCTCGCTGATAAGATGTCGCTCGGCTTAATGGTGGTTAGCTGGTTAGGCAGAATGTGCGTTGTTTTACCCATCCAAAAGCGCGTCATGCGTGATAACAGTTCGCCTTTTGTTGGAATGGGTGTGGGCATCACGACGTCGAACGCTGAAATGCGATCGGTCGTGACGATTAGTAAGTGTTGCGCATCCACATCATAAATATCACGCACCTTGCCTGTATGAATTAAGGGGAGGTTGGTAAGCTTGCTGGTATGTAATGCGCTCATTTTGTATCCTTTGTGATAGCGTGTTGATTGTTTTGACGAGGACTACGACGACCATCGCCCGTTGCATATGGGTACTTAGTGTGACCATAACGAAGCACTAAAACAGTAAGAGCCAGTACAGCAATGGCGGCAGAAATACCTAAAATTTTCAGCTCGCTCATGTCTTTCATATCCAAAATCATGTAGCGTGCCAAGGCAACGATGGCAATATACAGTGGAATACGAATCGGCAAGCGTCCTGATTCTAAATAAATAATCACCATCGATAAGACTTCAAGATAGATAAACAGCATGAGTAAGTCGGACAGAGCAACGGCGGATCGATCAATCATGCCCATGACTTCTTGAATACCCGCTAAGATGGTGACAATGGCAATGATGACCAAGCCAATGACTTCGACAGTATGAAAGATGGGGTGCAAGATACGCATCTCTGGGCTTTGTTTGTGTGTCGAAGCAGAGGCTTCTGTGACTTCGCGAGGATCCATTTTGTTTCCTTAATCGGTGTTAAAAAAGAATAATTCGGTCAATTTTTGGTAGAATAGCAAAAGTTTAGCTAATTTTAGGAGATTATGACCATGAAACGTGAAAATTGGATTGCACCATCAATTCTATCTGCTGATTTTGCCCGTTTGGGCGACGATGTCAAGGATGTTTTATTAGCTGGTGCTGATATTGTGCATTTTGACGTGATGGATAACCATTATGTACCTAACCTAACCATTGGTCCTTTGGTGTGTGATAGCCTAAAAAACTACATGACTAAGAATGGGTTAGAACAGCCAATCGATGTGCATTTAATGGTTAAGCCTGTCGATCGCGTGATTCCTGACTTCGCTAAAGCTGGTGCGAATTATATCACTTTTCACCCAGAAGCGTCTGAGCACGTTGACCGTAGCCTTGGTTTGATTAAAGACTGTGGCTGTAAAGCAGGTTTGGTATTCAATCCAGCAACGTCTTTAGATTTCTTAGAGTACGTAATGGATAAGGTTGACATGATTTTGATTATGTCGGTTAACCCAGGTTTTGGTGGTCAGAGCTTTATTCCACAAGCATTAAACAAGTTACGTGCTGTGCGTAAAATGATCGATGCGTCTGGCTACGATATCCGTTTAGAAATCGACGGTGGTGTTAAGGTCGAAAACATCCGTGAAGTTGCTGAAGCAGGTTGTGATACCTTCGTTTCGGGTTCGGGTATTTTCGGTAAAGCGAATGCAACTGATCCTAACCGTTACAATACCATTATCCGCCAGATGCGCGAAGAATTAGCAAAGGCTTAACCCCCTAAATCCCCCTTGTCAGGGGGATCTTTTTCTCCTCCCCTTGATAAGAGGGGAGGTTGGGTGGGGTTGTTCATCCTACTAGACTCAAGGTAAAAAATAATATGACAAAAATACAACCGGGGTTTGTCCTGTTTGATTTAGACGGTACGCTCATTGATAGCGTCCCTGATTTGGCGTACTGTGTTGATGAAATGATGCGCGAGTTAGGCTTGCCTGTGCGTGGTGAAATTGCGGTACGCGACTGGGTTGGCAATGGTGTTGAACGTTTGGTGCAACGCGCCTTGATTAATGCCGTCGAAGGTATGCCCGATGCCGCGCTGTTTGAAAAAGCCATGCCTATTTTTGCGCGTTTGTATTTGGTGAATAATTCACAACGTTCTTATGTTTA
>DZAT01000067.1 GCA_022736205.1 Thiomicrospira cyclica | reverse complement strand
GTAAGTCTCGTGAAGGTCATCACAGAAAAAGCCCGTCAGTAATGACGGGCTTTTTTTATGGTAAAATAATAATATTGATGAGATAAGGAGTCATGCTTTATGAACATTACAGTGAAGTCCTATGTCGTGCTAGGATCAATATTTTTGTTGTTCAGCGCAAATTTATGTGCAAAACAACCAGCCCATATGTCGGCAACACCTGTGGTGGTTTTGTTTCCCTACTTAGCAGATAATCCTGATTTTTTTGACTTGACCGCTGAACAAAAGCAGCAAATTGCGATGATTGGACAGCAAAGCGGCAACTTACGCGAAGGTTTAGATCAGACTATCTTAGATTTGCGTGCTGAGCTGCGCGAAGAAATGCTGAAATTCAGTCCGAATCAGAAAGAACTGAATCGCTTGCGTGATGATCTATTGGTTCAAGAAAAAGCACGTCTTCAATTGTCGATTACTTGTGCACAAGGGTTAAGAAAAGCGCTGACTAAAGACCAGTGGAAGACTTTATTGGAGCTAGCAACTCAGTAACAATCATAATGCTAATGATGGTCATGGTGTGGCAAGTGCTGTACGTATTAAATACTACGCTTTGAGCTTTTGTGATCTTGGCGCACAATAATGGTCATTCATGAATCATTTGGAACGCACTGTTTATGTCTGATGAAAAAGCGCTGCTAGACGATTGTCGTTATCGCTTAAAAACGCAGTTATCATACGCCAAAATCTTTAACGAATTAGCGCGCGTTTCTTTAAAGTCTTCGAACGAAATGCTGGTACTCAGTCGCATGGCTCAGTTGATTGGTGAGGGATTACAGGTAGAGCGTTGTTTGATTTATCGTGTTGATTTTGCCAGTCGCAAGGTATTGGGCTTGAGCGAGTGGCGTAACGAAGCTGTTGATCATGTTGTGCGCTCTAGCATTGCGACTTATCCCTTAGCGCTTTTTGAAGGGGGGTTAACATGGTTGCAAACGCGTAAAGAGCCTTTAGTCAGCCATAAAAGCCATCGACATTATGCAATTTCAGCCGATGCCTCGGGTTCCTTGTTGCACGATGAAATGGGCATTGCCTCTTTGCTTTGGATGCCATTTCTATTTGATGATGTCGAGCAAAGTACGCAAGATTTCTATTTGTTGGCAATTAACCAACTGTCCTCAGAGTGCTATTGGGAATCTGAGGCTGTTGATTTTGTTTCTGATTGTGTTCGTCTAATTAATCTTGCTATCGATAAGTTGCGTGTACAGTCCAATTTGCAAACCAGTGATTTACGCTGGCGCTTTGCTTTAGAAGGTGCAGGCGATGGTGTTTGGGATTGGGACATATCGCGTAATCAGTTATATTTTTCGCCGCAATGGTGTCAAATGATGGGCGATAGCGCCCATAGTATGCCAACTAACTTTGAAGCGCTTTCTGCACGTATTCATCCCGAAAATGCCAGTGAAGCGACCTTGATGCTTGATGCGCATTTGCAGGGCGCTTTGTCGGATTATCGTGCTGAATTTCGCTTACAAAAGAACGATGGGAACTATGTGTGGGTGTTGGCACGTGGTAAAGTCATGTCACGAGATCATCACGGAAAACCTTTGCGCATGGTGGGAACGCATTCTGATATTTCTGATAAAAAACAGCAAGAAGAGCGGGCTTATTATTTGGCGTTTTACGATACCTTAACGGGACTCCCTAACCGTGCTTTATTTCAGGATCGAGCGCAACAAGCATTGGCTTTGGCTAAGCGCGAGAAAACACAAATGGCGCTGCTGTTTTTAGATTTAGATGGCTTTAAGCAGGTTAACGATAGTTTAGGCCATCAAGCGGGCGATGCCTTGCTACAGTTGGCTGGTGATCGTTTACGTCAGGTTTTGCGCGATACTGATACCATTGCACGATTGGGTGGTGATGAGTTTGTGATGGTGGTTAATGATGCCACCCAGTGGGTCGTCGAGCAGGTTTGTCTGCGTGTCTTGACTGCTTTGTCTGAGCCATATGAGATTGACGAAGCGAGCGTGAATAATGTTTCAGCAAGTTTAGGGGTGAGTGTTTTTCCTTCTGATGGTGATGATTATGCAACGCTTTTAAAGCATGCAGATGCAGCCATGTATGCTGCTAAAGCGGGCGGTAAGAATCGTGTTGCTTTTTTTGATCATGCCATGAGTGACATTTTAGCAGAGCGCTTGGCGTTAGATGCTGCTGTGAGGCAAGCGCAGTCTAAAGAAGAACTGTACTTGGTGTATCAACCCCAGTACAGTCTGAATACAGGGCGTATTATTGGGGCAGAAGTGCTCATTCGTTGGCAGCATCCCGTTTTAGGATTGGTACCACCCGCTAAATTTATTCCTGTGGCAGAAGAGAATGGGCTTATTATTGAAATTGGTCGCTGGGTTCTGAGTGAGGCGATTAAGAAAATTGCCTACTTAATTGCACTGGGTAATCCACTAACTTTGGCTGTGAACGTTTCAGCACGCCAGTTCACCGATGCGGGCTTTGCGGAGTTTGTTAAAGGGCTGTTAGGTGAATATGATGTACCTGGTGAGTTACTCGAATTAGAGTTAACAGAATCGTTGCTCATGAACAACATTGAGCAAGGCTTGCGCGTGATGCGTGATTTGACGGATGTTGGTGTGCAATGGGCAGTGGATGATTTTGGTACAGGCTATTCTTCACTTGCTTATTTGCGCCGTTTCCCTTTGTCGAAACTTAAAATTGATCGCTCTTTTGTGCTCGACATGGATCAAGGGGGTCAGTCAGTCGTTAGAACCATCATACGAATGGCGCAATCGTTGCATATGTCTGTGATCGCTGAGGGCGTAGAAGATGACAATCAATTAAGTGCGTTGATGAGAATGGCGTGTGATGAAGTTCAGGGGTATTTGTTGTCTCGTCCCGTTTCGGGCAAAGATTTGTTAGGGCTGTTGCAAGATCCGCTGAGTGCGTGTTCAGACGTTTTGCGACATCGTGTGGTTCATTAAAAGGGGTGCGTCAAAATGTCACATGTTCAACCATCAGCATATCGGCTATGATTGTTGTCAGTGAATGGCAACTCCTCTCGTCATGAACACACCAATCCTCAGTTGGAACATGTTAACCGCCTTTTGGCGGTTTTTTTATATGCATTTTCTGGGTATTACGGTTGTGATGTGATTGCAGGTAATGCTTTGACGCGCCACAAATTAATGAGCTTAGCGCAGCCTGCCGTTAACGTTTGCCAATTCGCAGGCAAAATTAACTGTGCTAACGCGCCTGTGGGAAACAGCTTAACTGCTTCTAAGCTATGGTTTTCTGGTATAAGATGGGTCAGTAGCTGTTCTAGGCTTGGATTGTGTCCTACCATCAGCACACGAGCATGTTGGGTAGGAATAAGCGATAGGGCAGCGAGTAAATCGTCTAAGCTGGCTTCGTATAAGCTAGGCTCGTGATGACAGACAATTGCATTATCGAGATCAAAATGGCTTTTGGCGCGTCGAATGGTTTGCAGGGTTCGTTTGGCAGGTGATGTGACGATGTAGTCGGGGTGCAGGCGTTGATGATGTATCCAGTGTCCAATGGTGTGAGCATCTTCTCGTCCTCGCTCGCTAAGCGGTCGATCAAAGTCTGCCAAGCTTGGGTCATGGTGATCCGACTTGGCATGACGCAATATGAGCAGTTCGCGCAATGCTGGGGTAGGGGCTGTGTCCATTGGGTTAGATGCCGTAAGTACGTCGATAGTTTTTCATGGCATCTAGGTGTGATGCCAGTAAATCGTGCGCTGTTATATGTTCGATTAGGTTTGTCATGGTCACAATCGGCACGACAGGAATGCCGAATGCTTCTTGTACTTCTTGGACACTCGATTTTTCGCCAGTTCCTTTTTCCATGCGATCGAGCGCAATCACCACACCTACAGGCGTCGCCCCTTGTGCTTTAATGATTTCGATCGACTCACGAATGGCCGTGCCCGCTGTGATCACATCATCAATAATGAGTACCCGACCATTAAGTTGACTGCCCACAATACTACCACCTTCGCCGTGTGTTTTTGCTTCTTTACGGTTGAAGCTATACGGTCTGTCTTGTTGGTGGTGCTCGTGTAAAGCAACACTAGCAGCCGACACCAAAGGAATGCCCTTGTAAGCGGGGCCAAATAAAATGTCGTAGTCAACGCCGCAATTGGCAATGGCATGAGCGTAAAACTGACCCAGCTTAGCCAAGCGTGCGCCAGTATTAAACAGTCCCGCATTGAAAAAATAAGGACTGACGCGCCCTGATTTTAGGGTAAACTCGCCAAAACGTAAGGCATTGGTTGATAAAATAAAGTCGATAAAGTCGTGTTGATAAGGATGCATACTATTCTTTACAATAAACTAATATGCTATTTATACGCCATCTTTGCGTAAAATGGAAGCCACAATTAGGCATCTGATTGAGATAATAAGGAGTAGATGATGACTAAACTTGCCAATGCCGTGATCATCACGGGTGCAGGTCGTCGAATGGGGGCAGCCTTTGCGCATGCCTTATTGATGGATGGGTACGCGGTGGTGGCAAGTTATCGTACCCAAACAGCAGAGGTTGATCATTTGCGTGCGGCAGGTGCCATCATGATTGCGGCAGAGTTGGCAACAGAGTCAGGCGCAGTTGCCTTTGTACAAGCGGTTAAACAGCATTGTCTGTCTGTTCGTGCGCTTATTCATAATGCATCGGTTTGGCATACGGATGGCGAAATGAATGCAGACTGTGCTTTACGTGATGCGAGCTTTGCATTACATGTGTATACGCCACATTATTTAAATGAGGCTCTGACGGAGTTATTGCTGGCTGCAGAAGGTCTCAGTGATATTGTGCATATCTCTGATGCGAGTAATGCCTTTGGTAAGGCGGATAGGGCTTTGTATCTCGCTTCTAAATCGGCTGGTGATGCTTTAATGCGTTGTCATGCACAGCGTTTAGCACCCAGGGTAAAAGTTAATGCATTGGCACCAGGATTAATGGCATTTCATGAAGGCGATGATGCTGTTTATAAGCAATCGCGCTTATCGCGCTCGTTATTAGGAATAGAGCCTGGATTTGAAACGGCAGTCAACGCGCTACGTTATTTGCTTGCTAGTAATTACACCACAGGCAGCATCCTCACGCTAGATGGTGGGCGTAAAGATTAGGATGCCGCGAAAATAAACGTGTTAAGCGCTTTTTATTATGGCTTGTATGGTGTTGTCAAGGGGAAGGGCGCTTGCAGTTGACTGCCATCTGGCAAATCGATCAACAACGTTAGCTGCCACTGCATGGCTTCTGTTGTGCAAAAGGCAAGTAGGCTCTTACCTGTCCAGCTCCCATCACTTTGCTGTTTTAGGGTGATTCTGTTGTATCCCATATACATGTTGCTACCGTTAATATCCAATTGAACCTTTACGGGGCTTGTACCGTTTACATAAGCGATAACCTCGAGTTGCTTGGCAATAGGTATGGGCTTTGGGGTTATCGCTAACGTTAACGTGATGTTTTGGTGATTGCTGCTACAAGCTTGCTGATGCAGTTGGCAGTCTTTTGCCAGTTCAGCACTGATAATTTGTTGACTGGGTGTTTGTTGCGTCCACCAGAGAGCAATCGCAATAATCAACGCAGCTGCTGGCAAAATGAGTGTCAATGGTGCTTTCATAATGTTGGTTTTTCGAGAAACGTATCACATATATTGATACTAACGATGCGGTTTCTGCCAGTGGTTTTTGCTTTGTACAATGCTTGGTCGGCTCTTTGTAAAATCGTATCTGCATTTTCTGCTTTTCGATCGTGGCATGTGGCAACGCCAATACTGACGGTATAGTTAATCATGGTTTTATCGAAAGTTACGTTTGAATCAAAAACGGTCGTTCGTACTTTTTCGGCAAAAGTGATTGCACCTTGCTCATCCGTCTCTGGTAAAACAATAACAAACTCTTCACCGCCTAACCGACCAATGTGATCTGTTTTACGCGCCAACATTTTGAGGCTATGTGCAAAGTGTTGCAGCACAGCATCACCAGCAGCATGTCCCCAAGTGTCGTTAATCAGTTTAAAATGATCTAGATCCAGCATGAGCACGCTAATGGCATTACCCATACGACGGAAGCGCGCGCATTCAGTCTCTAATTCGATTAATAAATGTCGACGATTAGGGAGTCCTGTTAATGCATCGATGGTCGCCATTTCGGTTAGAGCGTGTTCGAGCCTTTTTTGTTGCGTTTCATCAATCAGATATCCGTGCAACCGAATAATATTACCCATATCATCGTGTTCAGCAATCGTGTGGTCGTGCAGATAGCGGATATCGCCATTTGGGTGGACAATACGGTAGTGTTGTTCCCAGCGGTGTCGTTTTTCGGCAATAAACTGCTCGACCTCTTCAGCCACAGCGTTTAAGTCATCTGGATGCACGCAATTGGTGTAGCGAAAACGACTGTCGAGCATGGTCTGGCGACTATAGCCAAATAGGTTTTCGATATTTTCTGATACATAGTGAATGGGCCAGTTTTCTTTAATTTCCCAGATAATGACCGAGACAGGACCTTCGGCGAAGAGGTCTCTTTCTGCTTGAATGGCGCGTTGTGCTTCGAGCAGCTCACTAATATCGGAGAAAGCAACGACGGCACCTTCCATTGTATTGTGTCTTGTAATAGGCGTAACCGTTAAACGAATGGGGATGAGACGCCCATCTTTGTGAATAAAAGTTTCAGTGACGTGATGACGAAGCCCTGTTTTTAATGTGCGATAGATGGGGCAGTCTTGATGGGGGTAGTGTTCACCATTTGGTTTGTGATGGTGAAACAAAATATGCTGATCTTTACCGATCACCGCATCCTGTTCATAGCCAAGCATGGCGAGTGCGGCGGGATTAATAAAGGTGCAATTACCATTCATATCCACACCATAAACACCTTCGCCTAATGCAGACAAAAGTTGAAAGGTTAAATCGTTCGTTATGTGTGGCATTGTCAGAATGCGCCTCAGTGGTGATATTACTTTTTGATGTTAGTTTAGTTTGATTTTTTTGTCTAGTCGCTGATAATCATTCTCGCGATTTTGTTTGGCAGTGTGGGCAAAAAAAGGTTGTTCGTCCAGCTTGTTTGATGCTTTCTACTGGTGTTTGGCAATTTGGACAAGCCAATCCTGTTCTGCCATAAACCGATAACGTTTGGGCAAAATAACCAGGGTTGCCATCGGGATTAACAAAGTCGCGTAGGGTGCTACCGCCTTGGGATATGGCTTTTTTGAGAATGTGAATAATAACCGCGTGCAGTTGCGTTATTTTGTCATAGCTGATGCTATTGGCAGGTTGTTCGGGGTGAATGCCTGCCAAAAATAAGCTTTCACAGGCGTAGATATTGCCGATACCAACAACAATATGGTTATCCATTAGGCAAACTTTAATGGCAGACTTTCGCCGCTTCAATTCTTCTTTTAGATAGCTTGCGGTAAAAGTGGTTTCTAATGGCTCTACCCCTAGTTTGATTAATAGCGGGTGCTGAGTGGGGTGCTGACTCATAATCATGAAACCAAAACGCCTTGGATCATGATAACGTAGTGCCACATCACCAAAAAGCAATTGCCAGTGATCATGTTTTCGCCATTCGCTATCGGCAGTGGTAATGCGTAGGCTGCCAGACATTCCCAAGTGGGTAATCAAGGTAGATTGCTCAAAGCTTAGTAATAGATATTTGGCGCGACGCGTGATGGTGATCAAAGGCGTACCCACCAAGAGACATAAAGCCTCGATGGGAACGGGATAACGCAGCTTGGGTTGTGTTACCGTGACTTGGGTAAGCTGCTTACCAGTAATATGATTGCTAATGCCACGACGTGTGGTTTCAACTTCGGGTAATTCGGGCATGGTTATATCGCTTGCGAGTGAGCTTTGAGGCGTATTGGGTTGACTGAATCTTGAACACACAAAAGCCTGCACAATGGCAGGCTTTAGCGTCAAAAACCAGTAATAATTTACTTGATTTTAGCTTCCTTAAACAGGACGTGCTTACGAACCTTGGGGTCGAACTTCATAAATTCTAACTTTTCAGGCGTAGTACGCTTGTTCTTGGTTGTCGTGTAGAAGAAGCCAGTATCAGCAGTAGATACTAACTTGATCTTTTCGCGGATCGATTTAGCCATGACCTAAGCTCCTTAGATGTTTGAGCCGTTAGCGCGTAGTGCACCAACAATTGCTTCAACGCCTAGCTTGTCGATAGTACGCAAGCCGTTAGCAGAAACGCGAAGACGAACAAAACGTTGCTCAGACTCTAACCATAAGCGTTTGCTATGCAGGTTAGGCAAAAAGCGACGCTTAGTTTTAATGTTAGAGTGAGACACTTTGTTTCCTGTTACGGTACGCTTACCAGTAACTTGACAGACACGTGCCATAATGAAATTCCTTTATCGTCAAATGACAAAGGCGAAATTATATTCGTCTTTGTTTGTTTGTGTCAAGAACTTGTTGACTAAAAATAGGGGTAATCAACCGAGGGTCATCTGGCGGATGAGTTCGATAATACGAATGGGGTGAAAGGGTTTAACCATCCAGCCATTAGCGCCTAGTGCTTTTGCTTTTTGTTTTTCGCTCTGATTACTGTCTGCGGATAAGATAATAATAGGCGTGTTTTCATGTAACGGGAGCTGTCGGATGGCTTTTAGCAAGGCTTCACCATCCATAGGATGCATGAGCCAATCAATTAAGATCAGGTCAAAGGGCGTTGTACGTGCAAGCTGAATGGCTTCTTCCCCTTTTTCGGTCGCCGTGACGCGCATGTCGGGTGTGTTTTTGAGCGTTAATGTGATCAGTTGTCTGATGGTGATATTGTCATCGACTGCTAAAATGTGCATAACAATTTGCTACCTTGAGGTAAGTCTGGTTTGTTCGGATCAATTAAAATATATTATAAGTTAAAACGATTGTGAACCCACAAGTATTGGGGTGGAGAGTGTGCGATGTCTTGCTCAAGCAGCTGCATCAAACGCGTTAACGCGTTTGTATCATCTTTTGTCGGGAATTGTGTCAAGGGTGGTTGTATATCGAGTTGATAACGTCCATCGTCGGTTAAGCGACAAAAGAGGGGTACAACAAGCGCGTTAGTTAGGCGTGCAATGCG
>DZAT01000142.1 GCA_022736205.1 Thiomicrospira cyclica | reverse complement strand
TGGTTCATACTTCTGAACTTGATTGGACTAACCGTAACATTCACCCATCTAAAGTGGTTCACTTGGGTCAAGAAGTTAAGGTTCGTGTATTGGATGTTGATACTGAACGTCGTCGTATTTCGTTGTCGTTGAAGCAGTGCCAGATGAACCCATGGGAATCTTTCGGTACTCAGTTCAATAAAGGCGACAAAATCACGGGTAAGATCAAGTCAATCACTGACTTCGGTATCTTCATCGGTTTAGATGGCGGTATTGATGGCTTGGTTCACTTGACAGACATTTCTTGGCACAAGACTGGCGAAGAAGCCATTCGTGACTTCAAGAAAGGTGATGAGTTAACAACAACGATTCTTGCAATTGATCCAGAACGCGAACGTATTTCTTTAGGCTTGAAGCAGTTAGAACAGGACCCATTCAGCACATTTACTGCTGAAGTGAGCCGTGGCGCAATTGTGACAGGTGTGATTACTTCTGTTGATGAAAAAGGCGCTGAAGTTGAATTGGCTTCTGACGTTGTGGCTTACTTACGTGCATCAGAAATTTCTGCAGAGCGCGTTAACGATGCACGTGATGTATTGAAAGTAGGTGACAAGGTTACAGCTCGTGTGACGAACGTTGATCGTAAGACACGTGCGATTCAGATTTCTGTCCGTGCAAAAGACGAAGCTGAACAGCAAGAAGCAATGAAAGGCTTTAACAATGCTGCTGTAACAAGCAACACCTTGGGTGATTTGTTAAAGGGTCAGTTCTAATTTATTAGAATTGATCTGGGTGAAAAGCCGATGCTTTTCACCTGTCTTAATAAACCTCTGATAATCATATTGTAATATGTTTTTCAGAGGTTTTTTATCTAATTTGTTTTTTGCTATGTGTGTTTTTAGCACTAAAATACAGACAGCAATCAATAGTTAACAACAAAAAAATCAGAGCCTATATGACAAAATCAGAATTAATCGACTTAATCGCACGCCGTCAAGACCAAGTTCCTGCAAAGGACATTGAGTTGGCGGTTAATTTAATTTTAGAAACACTCACTGATGCTTTAGTTGCAGATGATCGTATCGAGATTCGTGGTTTCGGTAGCTTTACCTTACACCACCGTAAGCCTCGTATTGGTCGCAATCCTAAGACTGGTGCCGCCGTTGAATTATCAAGCAAGCGTGTTCCACACTTTAAGCCTGGCAAAGAGCTTAAGGAATCTGTCGATGCGAGCCGATTAACGGTTCCTTTGGTTAGTGCAAGCTAAGGAAGGAGGCTTGCTAAGATGACATACTGGATTTGGATTATTATCCTGTTACTGGGCGTGATGCTTGGTTTGCAAAATCCAGAGGTCGTTACTTTGCATCTTGCTGCTTGGCAGTGGGAGTTGCCTTTTTCTGTTGCCGCTTTGTTTATCTTTATAACTGGCATATCTATCGGCTGGTTGGTATCGCGCATACAAACTCTTTTTGTGAGAAAAAAATGACAACCTCTTCACCTATTTTGGTAGCGCTTGATTTTGCAACAGCAGCTCAGGCATTGGATTGCGCAAGAACCTTATCGCCTAAAGATTGCCGTATTAAAATCGGCAAAGAGTTGTTTACTCAGTCTGGTCCTCAGTTGGTTGAATCGATTCAAGATTTAGGGTTTGAGGTTTTTTTAGATCTTAAGTTTCATGATATTCCTAATACCGTTGCGGCAGCTGTTGATGCAGCTGCACGTTTGGGGGTTTGGATGGTCAACGTTCATGCGAGTGGTGGTCGTAAAATGATGACGGCTGCGCGTGAAGCCCTAGAAAAACATCAAAAGCGCCCACTACTCATTGCGGTAACGATTTTAACCAGTTTGTCTGATGAAGAGTTGTTCGAAATCGGCTATATGGCTGGTGCAGGCACGATGGTTGAGCACTTAGCAGCCTTGACGCAGTCTTGTGGTTTGGATGGTGTTGTGTCTTCTGCGCAAGAAGCGGGCGTATTGCGCAATAACTTAGGGCAAGATTTTAAATTAATCACGCCTGGTATTCGCTTGCCAGAAAGCACAAAAGATGATCAAACACGCATTTTGACACCAGAAGCAGCCATTGCTGCAGGCGCGAATTATTTGGTTGTCGGTCGTCCGATTACCCGATCGCCTGATCCTGCTGCTGCTTTAGCGCATATTATCGAACGCATTGCCGCGTCATAAATAAAAAGGCACTTAATCGCATGAAAATCAATCG
>DZAT01000141.1 GCA_022736205.1 Thiomicrospira cyclica | reverse complement strand
TGCGTGTAACGCGCTAACGCTTGCTCATAGCGAGTGTCCACCTGTTTTAACTTATCGGTATACTCAACGTCGCGCTTGCCTAGCGCTGTAACCGATACGCCAATTGTGCCACTTTTTGCTTCAAACATATCGGTAATGCTTTTGGTCATTTGCGCCGAAAAACCACGTTGGAAAGTGAGCGTGCCACGCGCACCTGTTGCCGATCCTGCGACATCAAATGCGAGGTCTCGCGGTGATCCTGCCAAGAAACTATTAATTTTGACACTTTGTCCCGTACCCACAAAGGTGTAGGCTGTACCATCCTTTTCGAGCGCACCCATCACATCTTGACCTGCATAACTGCCCGCCGATCCAGCACCCGTCGCCAATCCCATATTGCTGGTAAGCCCTGCGCTTAAACTACTAAAATTAATGGTTGAAGCACTACCAAACTTGTCGGTCGACAATTGAAAACGGTTATTGGCCGAATCAAAACCCATTTGAACCGTAAAGCCTTTTGCTTTTAAGTTGGCATCGTTGTTAATGGCTGTCTGCATGACTTTAGCCAGATTTTCGCGCGTGTAAGTACCAGCAGCCAAGGTAAGCGTTGTCGATGCTGTGCCATTTAGCGTCAAAGCAAAGCTATTATCACCCGCACTAATCGTAATCGGATCCGTCGCCAATCCTGTTGCGCCATTACCCAAAAACAGTGCCTGACGTGCAGCTTGGTTGACCGTCAAATTGTATGTGCCTTCGACCGTTTTATCGGAAGAGCCTGTGTAAGTCACCTGATTATCCGTCGCAACGGCATTGGCAGAAAACAGTTTACCTACAGCCGATGGATCAGCCGAAATCGCAGCGCTTAATTTAGCCGTATCAAGCGACAAGGTGCCATCCAAGTTGGATTTAATCCCGATATCTGCCATTGACTGATAAGCCCCACCGTCTGAGGTGCGGAACTGCAGAAACTTTTTAATGTCACTGGTGATTTGTTTGAGCGACTGTTCACCTTTTAATGAGCCTTTGGTAGGATCCTCTGGATCTTTTTCATAAGACCCCAAATACTTAACCACATCACGCATGGCATTCATATCATCAACAAAGGCTTGTACTTTATCCGACAAGCCCGCGGTGTCAGCACCTACCGTCAGTGTAATCGGCACGCCAGGCTGGGCTTTGTTCAAATTGAGGCTAACGCCATCAATCACACCCGTTGCCGTATTGGTAGAAGAGGTAAGAGATAACCCATTAACGCTAAACTGCGCATCCTGTGCAGCAATCGTTTGTGCCATATTGTTGGTACCGTTACCAAAAGCAAACTGCGACAAGCCAGTTGTATCCGTATCGTTACCATCACCATCAGTCACGCTAATCGAAATACCATTACCCTGACCTGTTTGCTGAGCCGCCATAACCAGACGGTAACCTGTACCATCATTAACAATAGAAGCATTAACACCCAATCCAGCCGCGTTAATCGCCCCTTTTAATCCTTGCAGGGTATTGTTCGACGAATCAACCGTAATGGCTTTTGTCGAACCGCCCACGGTTAAATTAAAAGTACCTGTACCCAATGCCGTGTACTGAGAAGCTGTACCAACAGAGGCTAACGTATGTGCTTGCGCGCGCTGATTAATCGTCACTTCGTAAGCCCCAGCACTGGGTTTGCCCGTTAGGCTCGTACCCAATGCAGTACTGTCGGATGCACTTACAGACATAGCATTAAAAGTTGCAGGGGTATTTAAACCACTAAGGTTGGTTTTAATGCTATCGAGCGCATTACTGAGTAAATCGAAACCAGCGAGCTTGTTCTGAATCGTCGTCTGCTTATCGGTCAGATATTGCTTTTTCGTGGCAACATCGGCAGAGGCTAATGCCTTAGAAATCGTCGCCACATCGAACTGACCTGCCCCTAACGACGTGGTTAAGGTTTGCGCAACCGCATCTTTTAATGCTTTTGCGGTATCAAAACCACTGGTCGATGTCGTACTTGTCGTTGTCGGCAACAAGCTACTAATTAAAGAATTTGTTACTGCCATGATATGCCTCCCAGCAAATACTGATGTCGTATGTTGTTATTGTAAGCAGGTTATCGACCAATACCAAAAAAACTGAAGAAAAAACACACAAATAAATAAAGCCACAACGATGTGGCTTTATTCTAGCATGAGAAGTAACAGTTACTTGAGCAAGCTCATTACGTTTTGCGACATCTGATTCGCCTGTGACAACATC
>DZAT01000066.1 GCA_022736205.1 Thiomicrospira cyclica | reverse complement strand
CGTTTTTGTACAGCTTTTTCAGCACCTCTAATTCGAGTTTGCGCAGCTCGCGGTAGGTGATGACAAGGAAGTTACCACAACCACAGGCAGGGTCGAAAAAGGTTAGGCTGGCGAGTTTGTCGTGAAAAGCGAGCAGTTTTGTTCTATTTTTCTCGTTTTTATCAAACTCTGCCCACAAGTCATCTAAAAACAGCGGTTTAATGAGTTTTAAGATATTCTCTTCGCTGGTGTAGTGTGCGCCTAGGTTGCGACGCGCATCACTGTCCATAATACTTTGAAACAAACTACCAAAAATGGCTGGCGAAATTCGACTCCAGTCTAAAGCACAAGCGGCTAGTAACGCCTCACGCATTGGGCGGTCGAAACTGGCAGGCGGTAAGGCTTCTTCGAACAGCTTGCCATTGACGTAAGGAAAGGCGGCAAGCTCTTCGTCTAGGTTTTTGAGGCGCTTATTGCTTGGCGTGTTCAGAATATAGAAAATGCCGCTGATATGCTGTGCTAAATCGCTGCCGTCTTCTTTGGTTTTATTCTCGATGTAGTCCTGAAAGGTACGTTTCTCGAAAATACCCGTGTCTTCAGCAAACAGGCAAAACAGTAAACGGACAAGATACAGCTCCAACGCATGACCATCGTAACCAATGGCTTTGAGTTGGTCGTGCAGCTTACCCATTTGTTCGGCAGCTTTGACGTTAATCGGGTCTTGCGGCTGAATGAGCTGCGTGGTGTAGCCAGCAATAAAACCAAAACTTTTAATATGCTGGTGCAAGTCTTCTAGGTTAAAGGTGATGGTTTCGTTCTTTTCGAGGTCGGTTAAGGCAAAACGGGCGAAATCGCACACCAATACATAGCGCGGCAAATCGGCTTCTTTAATACCGTCGAAATAGCCCATTGCCTGATCAAAAGCTCGGTCAAGATTCTTACCACGACTCTTCATCTCAACCAACAATACGCCACGCCAGAAGAGATCAATAAAGCCTTGTTTGCCACCAAATTGTTTCACCGATTTTTCAAAGGTCGTAAGGCGTTTGTTGGTAATACCAAACACCTCGAAAAAGTCGATTAAAAAAGGTTTGGCTTCGCTGTCTTCGTTGCTGGCGGTTGCCCATGTTTTGCTAAACGCAAGGGCGCGCGATTTAATGTCGTTCCAAGATAAAGGCATACAACTTCCCGATGGTTATGTTGGAAGGTATTGTAGCGGAATTTGAGGGCGATAACGCTATTAAGCAAACGCCAAGGGCAACAACGCCACAAACAACACAGGCGGTGTAATCACTAAGCCTACTTTCATGTATTCGCCCCAGCCAATATGCACACCTTTTTTATCGAGTACATGAAGCCACAGCAAGGTTGCTAATGAGCCAATCGGCGTCATTTTTGGTCCTAGGTTACAGCCCAACAAATTGGCGTAAGCGAGCATGTCGTTACCCGTTTGCGCGATGGCAATATCCATGAGCATCACCGTCGGCATATTATTCATAACAGCGCTAATACCCGCTGCCATAAAGCCCGTCACCATCACGGCAGTGAATTGACCTTGTGCAATCGCCCAGTTGAGAACCAAGGCAATTTCATCGGCAAGTCCTGCATTTTTTAGCCCAAAGACCACCACATACAAGCCGACACTAAACCATACCACTTGCCACGGCGCGGTTTTGAGCGTCAAACCAACCCTTGCCGCTTTCAAATAGCCTGCCAACAGCAAAAACAACACACCACCACCTAACGCGAACACCGACACGGGTAACGCGTAGACATCGCCCAACCAGTAACCCACCATCAGCAGTGCCAAAAAGCCCCAACTCAACTTAAACAGTGGAAGATGTTTGACGACCGACATCGGTTCTGGCAAGCCCCTCAGCGACACCTGAGCAGGAATGGCTTTACGAAAAAACACATACAAGACAACAATAGATGCGACAATCGACACTACATTCGGTAAAAACATCGCTCGGGCGTATTCCCAGAAGCCGATATTAAAATACCCTGCTGTCACAATATTGGTCAGATTAGAAATCACCAAAGGATTCGATGCTGAATCGGCAATAAAACCACCCGCCAGCAAAAACGCTAACACCGCTTTGGGGTCTAGATTGAGCAACCGCATTTTGGCTAATAAAATCGGCGTTAAAATCAATGCTGCACCATCGTTGGCAAACAAGGCAGACACGCCCGCCCCCAACAGTAATATCAGCACAAACAAGCGCACACCACTGCCACCACTCAACCGAATGATGTGTAATGCCGCCCATTCAAAAAAGCCGATTTCATCCAGCACCATCGACAGTAAAATAATACCGATGAACGCCAGTGTTGCATCCCAAACAATGTTCGTGACGCTAAACACATCGTCAATCGATACAACGCCCAATGCCAGCGCGACCATTGCGCCCGCCACAGCACTGGTGCCAATCTTTAAGCCTTTGGGTTGCCAAATCACAAACACCAGCGTCAGAATAAACACCACAATCGCTAACATGATCTTTCTCCTAACGCCCTAACGATACGTGATAATGCGGGTCTTCCGACACATTCACTTCGACCAAATCTTTCGCTTGTGTCAGTAATGCAAGACACTCGGGGCTGAGATGACGAAGAACCAGTTTTTTACCTTGCGCTAAATAGCGTTCGGTCAGTTTATCAATCGCTTCGACACCTGTATGGTCATAAACGCGAGAATATTGAAAATCGATGCTGACGCATTCAGGGTCGCTGGCGATATCGAATTGTTCAACAAAGTTTTGTGCTGAGGCAAAGAATAAAGGACCATGTACGTGATAAATCACCTTACCGTCTGGTTGTGCACGACGCTCAAGCATGATTTTTTGTGCATGTTGCCATGCAAAGACCAACGCTGCCACGATCACCCCTGCAATCACGCCAATGGCTAAATCGAACATTACTGTCAGGAAAGTAACCAGTACCACAATCACCGCATCCGATTTGGGCATCCCTCGTAAAATAGCCATGGACGACCACTCAAAAGTGGCGATCACCACCACAAACATCAAGCCAACCAAGACGGCAATGGGGATTTGCTCGATCAGACTCGACAAGACCAAGATGAACAATAACACCATCACTGCCGCCGTGATCCCCGATAGCCGACCCGTTCCGCCCGAGCGCGTGTTGATCATCGATTGACCAATGAGCGCACAACCGCCCATTGTGCCAAACATCCCCGACAGCACATTAGCAGAACCCAATGCTAAGCACTCGCGGTTGCCCTGCCCACGCGTTTGGGTCATGTCATCAATTAAGGTCATGGTCAGTAAAGATTCGACTGTGCCAATAATGGCAAGAATAAGAGCATATGGGGCAACAATCCATATCGTTTCCAGTGTCATCGGCACCATCGGAATATGAAAACCCGCTAATAACCCCGACAAGCTACCTTCAATGCTCGCAATATCGCTCACGGTACGAATGTCCATGCCCATTGTAGCAACAACAAGCGACACTAAAACAATAGCGGCTAAAGCCGAAGGAATCGCCTTGGTCAGTTTGGGCAATAGATAAATAATCATCATGGTAACCGCAATGACCGCCAGCACTTGCCACAAAGCCGCGCCTTGTAACCATGCACCGTTGCCATCTTTGAATACCGAAAACTGCGCCATCAAAATAATTAACGCCAAACCATTGACGAAGCCCAGCATCACGGGCGCTGGCACCATACGAATAAATCGCCCCCACTTTTGCCAACCAATGATGAGCTGAATGATACCCATCCCAATGACTGCGGCAAACAAATACTCTACACCATGCTGTACCACTAAGGCTGTCATGACGACGGCCAACGAACCCGCCGCCGCCGACACCATGCCGGGGCGACCCCCAAAAGCCGACGTAATAAACGCCACAATCACCACAGCGAGTAATCCCGCCATCGGATGAACACCTGCCAAAATGGCAAACGCAAGGGCTTCTGGCACCAATGCCATCGCCACGGTAATACCCGCGAGAATATTCGTTTTATGGCTTAACCAAGCGTGATTCATGCTGTTTGCTCCAACTGTTCTGGAACGGATACAGGTTTCGTAATCGCACGCAAAAAGAAGTATCCCAATACACCCGACAGCAACGAAGCCAATAAAATACCCAGTTTGGCATCGTTAATCAGCTGTGCTTGCCCCTCAAAACCAATTTCGGCAATAAAAATCGACATGGTAAAACCAATGCCACCTAACAAAGACACGCCAACGATTTGCATCATCGTCACACCTTCTGGCAAACGTGCTAATCCAGCCTTCACTGCCAGCCATGCACTAACAGCGATCCCAACCAGTTTTCCGACAATCAATCCGACCATAACGCCTTGTGTGACAGGTTGCGTTAAGCTGTGCAACACACTGTCCAGATTTAAAATAATGCCCGCATTGACCAAGGCAAAAAGAGGTAACACTAAAAAAGCCACAGGCAGATGAAGTGCGTGCTCTAACTGTTGCAAGGGCGTAGAAACCCCCGTGATTTGCTGGTTCAGTTGCTGTAACAAACCAAATTGTTGCTGACTATGCAACACATTACCCGAAGCAGGCTGTTCACTGTTAAAGTCGGTTAACCATTGCGCGACACGCTGTCCAAAATCACGACTGTCGTAACGCGGCAATGCAGGAATGGTAAAGGCGGTAATCACCCCTGCTAAGGTCGCATGAACACCCGACTCTAATAACGCCAACCACAACAAGGTCGCCAATATAAAATAAGGCGTATAAGAACGCACCCCTAATCGATTGAGCAAAATTAACAACAACGTAATGCCCGATGCTGCCAACAACAGCGGGACAGAAAGGCTTTCAGTGTAAAACACGGCAATAATCAGCACTGCGCCTAAGTCGTCGACAATCGCCAACGCCACTAAAAACGCAATGAGTGATTTCGGTACACGCCCTGCCAGCAAAGCAATCACGCCCAACGCAAAGGCAATATCGGTTGCCATGGGAATGCCCCAACCTGCTTCGCCCTCGCCCCCGATATTGAATGCAGCATAAAACAAAGCAGGAAACAACATTCCGCCCAATGCCGCAATAATCGGCAGTAACGCCTGACGCGGATCAGATAACTCGCCAACCAGTAATTCGCGCTTTAACTCTAAGCCAACCATAAAAAAGAATAAGGTCATCAAACCATCATTAATCCAATGATGCAGGCTTTTCTCGAGCAACCAATCACCAATATGAAACCCAACGGGAACATGCAGGGCATGAAAATAAAAAGACGACAAAACCGAATTGGCTAATACCAACGCCAATACTGCCGTCATCATCAACAATAACCCTGCCGTGGTGGTGCGATGAACAAATTCTTCAAATGGCGTTCTGAGACGATCAAACGCCATCTCGAAGGGCGCGAAAAAACGCCCAGTGGTTTCCTGATGATGCACGACAACCTCAATTCAATTAAAACAATCCTGACATTCTAGCAAACTAAGGAATATCTGAAAAATATAGCGGGTTTGGGGTTTGGGGGAAGGGATTCACATTTTTAACCTGTACCCCATCGAAAACAACCCTTCCACCAACTAAAAAACAAGTTAGGAAGTCTGAAAAAAGGCGAAAGCCGTATTTTTCAGACCTTCCTTAAGCAAATATCACCTTTTCGCCATCTTCTTTGGTAAATTCGCCAAAGCTCGGGTTAGGCAGTAATTCCAATACCAACTCCGACGGACGACACAAACGCGTTCCTTTGGGCGACACCACAAACGGACGATTAATCAAAATCGGGTGTTTCAGCATCCAATCGAGCAACACATCATCCGATAAATCTGCGTTATCGAGTTGGTTATCGGTGTACTCAGGCACATTGGAGCGCATCGCACCGCGTACGGTTAATCCTGCCGCCGCAATCATGGCAATCAGCATCGGTTTCGTCGGTGGTGTTTGTAAATACTCGATAACAATCGGCGCTTCACCACTGGCTTTAATCATCGCCAAGGTGTTTCGCGATGTGCCGCACTTAGGGTTGTGATAAATGGTAATAGACATTTTTAATTTCCTTGCTCATAGAACAAAAAGGTACTGTTGACGTTTTTGGGGTGCAACACATCATACACTTTGAGATGCTTAAATTGCGGCAAATCACGCGCTTTTGCCGACACCACATCAATTTCTTCCATGTTGGTTGCTGCTTTGCCCACCACATCATTTAAATAGTCGAGATAATTAGTAGTTTCTGCTTTGACTTTTTTCATGTCACACACCTGACCATGTCCTGGCACAACCTTGGCTGTTGGGTAGGTTTTCATCATCTCATGCACCGCTGTACGCCATGTTTTTGGGTTGGAATGACCTGGTAAAACGCCTAAGATACGATCAACATAGACATGATCGCCGCTGAATAATACCTTGGTTTTTGGTAAATAAACGACTGCATCCCCTGCAAAATGCGCATCAGCGAAATAACGCACAACAAAGTCCGCACCACCAATCGTTAGGGTTTTACGATCTTCTGCGACGGGTTTTGTCGCATGTACTGGTTCAGTGCCCATCATTTGCTCACCTAAGGTATTTTTCAAGCCTGCAATTTGTCCAGCGCCTTGTTTCTTTTGTGCATCGACGGTTCGCTGCAAGGTGACAATTTCAACGCCCTTGTCTGCAAAGTAACCATTCCCCAACCAACGATGATCTTGACTACCTGTATTAATAACAGCAACAATCGGTTGTTTAGTCACTTTAGCGGCAGCGGCTTCTAACTGTTTAGCGGCCGTGTAAGAAGCACCCGAATCAATCAAAACAGCACCCTTATCGGTAACCACCAAACCATGATTCGAATTTAAACCGAAATTATCAACACTACGATCACCCATTTCACCAATATAGGCATAAACGTGATCAGATACTTTTTCAAATTTCACTTCGACAGGTTTTGCCGACGCAACTTGCGCCAACAACGCCAAACCTAATCCCATTAACCCGATCAACTTCATCATTCATTCCTTCACATTAACAACAAGACTTTTTCACGCCCAGCTTTTCAAAAAAGCTTTTGGCGGGACAAAAACCACTAAAGGCAAACTGAATCAGGTTTAACCCCACAAAAGCTGGCAACCACAACCAAGACACAGACAACATATCTACCTGCCCAGTGAGGTGCGCCAACACAAAGCCTAGCAAAATCATCGAACCCGCCAACAGGTTAATCAGCGCACCAACACCCATACCATTGTTAGCACCAACATCGGTGCCACAAGCACCCGTGCTACAACTACTTTCCGTCTTAGGTGCTTGCGTCGCAGACGTGGCACAGTTTCCACCAGAACAGCAAGCATCAGTTGTATCCGACGTTAACCATTTACGCACCGCATGTGTCGATGGTACACCGCCACTATGCACGACCACACCATCAATCACCACCGCTGGCGTAGTTGCCACACCATACTGCATAATCTCTTCAATCGCTTCTACCTTCGCTAAGGTAATCGTAACGCCTAAGTCTTTCGCTGTACGCTCAATCAGCGCAAAGGTGTTTTTACAATTGGCACACCCCGTACCCAATACTTTAATTTCTAACATGACAATTTCCTTTTTTAATAACGGTAAGCTCTAAATACCCACTGAGGGTTGGGGGTTCAGGGGGAAGGGTTGAATTTTAGCAACATATAACATTTGATTTAACACCCTTCCACCTGCTAAAAAATAAACTAGGGACGCTAAAAACTGAGTGAAGCGAGGTTTTTAGAGGTTCCCTAACGCATTAAACACAAAACCAACCAGTAAAATGCCGCCCGACACCACGCCCACAAAGGTAGCAATGAGTTTGGGTTTCAGCACCTTTCGTAAAATAATCAATTCGGGTAGCGATAGCGCAATAACACTCATCATAAATGCCAGCACTGTGCCCAAGGCAGCACCCTTTGCCATTAAGGCTTCGACAATCGGAATAATGCCCGCCGCATTGGCATATAAAGGCACACCCACCACTACTGCCAAAGGCACCGACCACCAGTCTTTACCCAATAAACTCGCCATCGCATCCGCTGGCACATAACCATGAATGCCTGCCCCAACAGCAATACCCAGCACGACATAAACCCAAACTTTACCAACAATATCCCGAACGGTGGTAAAGCCTTTTTGCAAACGATCGCTAAACGTTAAGCGCGTTTGCACCAACCCCGCTTCAACTTTACGCAAGGCTTGCACCCAATCTTCTAACTGATGCTCCATGCCCAATTTACCGATCACGAACCCTGCAATGATCGCTACCAACAAACCCATGATTAAATACAATGCGGCAATTTCCCATCCGAATAAACCATAGAGCAACACCAAGGCAATTTCATTGACCATTGGCGCAGAAATGAGAAACGAAAAGGTCACCCCCAACGGCACGCCTGCTTGTAAAAACCCCACAAACAAAGACACGGCAGAACAAGAGCAAAAAGGCGTTACAATACCCAGCAACGCTGCCAACACATTACCCACCCCTTCATGCTTGCCTGATAACAAAGCACGCGTCTTTTCGGGTGTAAAATAAGAGTTGACAATCCCCATGACTAAAGTAATGGCAACCAACAGCATCAGAATTTTCGGGACATCGTAAAAGAAAAAGCTTAAGGCTTCGTGAAAGCGTGTGTCTTGCTCGATTGGCAGTAGATTCACCAATTCTTGCGACCAGGTCGGCAATTGGTTATAAGCAACCAACCATAAAACGGCTAACATCAGCAGAAAGATTACTGGCTGCTTGCTTGCCCATTGTGTTAGTTTTGACATACAGTTTCCCCTTTATCCGTCACAGGACAACCTGCTCCACCGCAACAGTTATCGGTAAGATAAGCTAATAAATTGGCGAATTCATCACGTGCTGGCGAATAGTACAAAAAACGCCCTTCCTGACGAGACACAATCAACCCAGCCTGTTGCAATGCCTTTAAGTGAAACGACAAGGTGGAAGAAGGAATTGACAGTTGTTGTGCAATATCGCCTGCTGCAATATCGCTCGCCGACTGAACCAACAAACGAAATATCGCCAAACGCCCCTCGTGGGCGATGGCTGATAGCGCTGTCACTGCTTG
Organism: Thiomicrospira cyclica; assembly: GCA_022736205.1. GTDB lineage: Bacteria > Pseudomonadota > Gammaproteobacteria > Thiomicrospirales > Thiomicrospiraceae. Next base: position 289 of record DZAT01000066.1, on the reverse strand, counting down.
CTGATGCTGCATCTATATTTCCATGTTTCTAGTTTAGTAGAAATATAAGGCTAACATAGCGCGATTGTCAAGCGTGGATGTCGAGCGCTTTCATCATTGGTAACGATCCTTCTTAACGCAATCGCTATCAATAAAAACCAACAGAGGTTGTCATTTTAAAAGCATGGCAGGCCAAATTAACCTTAAACTACTTCAGAATCTTTGGCAAACGCCCTCGTAAACGCCTATACTAGACGGATTGAGAAAAAATAAGCGAAGTGAAAATTAGCTATGTCATTCCGAATCGAAA
>DZAT01000140.1 GCA_022736205.1 Thiomicrospira cyclica | reverse complement strand
CAAAACGCTCGCCAACCCGCAACGCAGAACACGAACGGTTCTCCGCGTCGAGCAAACGATGGGCTACAATCACAGCCTCGTGCGTGCCGAACCTGTATTCAGAGTCAGCATCTTTTGCGGCAATTTCTTTTTTCGCTTCGGTGATCGACGGCGTTGTAACAACTACCTCAGGTGCCCCGTCTGTGTTAAGCTGAATGCTTTTTTGACCGGCTACCCTTCGCAGACGCCTCGTCTCGTGTTCCTGAGACAGGTTGTAGTACTGTGCCGCCACATGGTCTGGCGCCCCTTCGGACATCAGCTTACCTTCGTCAAGCAGGTAACCGTAGTTACAAAGAGCTTGGAAGGTACCAAGATCATGCGTGACGAAGAGCGTACTAATGCCCGAATCGCGCAACTGTTTGATACGGTCAAGGCAACGAGCCTGGAACGAAAGGTCGCCCACTGCAAGCGCCTCATCCACAACCAGTATATCAGGCTCTACGTGAGCAGATACAGCAAAGGCGAGCCGAACCACCATGCCGCTGGAATAAGTCTTGACCGGCTGCTCGATCGCATCGCCTATATCCGCGAAAGCAATGATGTTATCAAAAAATATATCAATTTCACTTTTACTCAATCCCAAGATACTGCCGTTCAGATAAACATTTTCTCGGCCAGTAAATTCCGGGTTAAACCCAGATCCCAACTCCAGTAATGCTGCCACGCGACCATAAGACTGAATATTGCCACTGGATGGAGTGAGGGTGCCGCAGATCATCTGCAACAGGGTAGATTTGCCGGAGCCGTTGCGACCAATTATGCCGACGGTCTCACCCTTTTTAACCTCAAATGAAACATCTTTAAGAGCCCAAAATTCACGATAGTATTGTCTCGCCTGTTGGCCAATCAATCGCTGTAAACGAGGGGCAATAAACTGCTTTAAACGATCGCGCGGAGTATCGTACATCTGGTAGCATTTACTGAGATTTTCTACTTTTATGGCTATATCAGAGGACATCCGCAAACCCCTTACGCGTCTTCTGGAACAAAGCAAAGCCAAGCCACGCTATGTTTATGGATAGAACAACCTGAATCAACCAGGTTTGCCAGTTAACTAACTCCCCCCAAATCATGACAGCACGAGATTGCTCTACCACAAAGGTTAATGGACTAAGCTGCATAAATGGCCTGTACTGTTCAGGCAAGGCAGAAATAGGAAAGAAAATGGGGGATAGAAACATGAGTACGGTTGTCACAACACCTATAATCTGGCTAACATCTCTCAAATAAACTCCCAGTGAAGCCAAAAGCCAGGATATACCAAGTGTTAACAAAACTAATGGCAGCAAAATGATTGGTAAAAGGATGATCGTTGCAGGAGGTACGCCAAAAAATAACAGGTAAAAAGCGAGCCATACAATGACGCTGATCAAAAAGTGAAAGACAGCTGAACCAAACGCCACAATGGGGAGAATTTCCAACGGAAAAATTACTTTTTTTACGTAATTAACATTCGAGACAATTAAGCCCGGAGCACGATTAACACACTCAGCGAACAGATTGTAAATTATGAGACCCGCAAACAGCACCAACGCAAATTCTGTCTTTGACTCGGAGCCTCCTGCCCAACGTGCCTTAAAGACTACGCTGAACACAAAGGTATACACAGCAAGCATCAACACGGGATTAAAGAACGACCAAGCCAGCCCCATGACTGAGCCGCGATAGCGCCCGACAACTTCTCGTTTGATCAAGCTAAATATAAGGCTTCGATTGGTAAAGAGAGAATAAACGAGCGCAACGGGTGATATCGACAGGGCTGCATGTGGATTCAAATTGGTTACTCAATTTTTAAGTTTATTTTGACTTGCTTGAGAGTGAAAACTATTCATGACAAGCTTTATTATACAATAATACAAATTCTGGTGTAAACTTTTTCGAATTAATCTATGTTAAAAATTTTATTTTTTTTACGACAGACCTTTAGGTATTACCTGCTTCGTAAAAAAACAACATTTTTAAACAATATTTTTCCATCGCATGTCTTTCTATCTCTTTTTACCGAGCCTCTTGCTAAATGACGGTTAATGTTATTCCGAGCAAAGGACTAAATCTTTTATCATAATGATATAATTGACATTGATGAATGTTTCTCCCGCTGGTCGAAATGACAAAAGTGTTGTTTCAAGTATTTTTGCAAGAGGCTCTACCAATATGCCAACAAGCCCCCTCTCCAACAAGCAACTCTTATC
>DZAT01000139.1 GCA_022736205.1 Thiomicrospira cyclica | reverse complement strand
CGGTTAAGCGACAAAAGAGGGGTACAACAAGCGCGTTAGTTAGGCGTGCAATGCGTGCAATGGAAGGATGTGTGAGCGTGTCATGACCAAAGAAGGGAACAATAATACCGTCGCCTCGGTTGCGCTGGTCTGGCGATAGCCAGATCATTTGCCCTTGGTGTAGTTTGGCTAATATCTCTTTAATTTTTCGGTTAGAAATTGCACCAGCAGTATGGCGGCTACGATGACGCGCCATAAACCATTCGAGAAGTGCGTTTTCGTGCGGGCGGTAAACAGGCTGAATGGGGGCGATACTGCCTGCTAATAATCCCATCGCTTCCATATGCACGGTGTGAAAGACACAGACAATAATGCCTTTTCCTGTCGCTTGCGCGGCATGTAGATGTTCCAAGCCTGTCACATCCAGCCGATTGATAAAGTCGCTGCTACGTCCGAACCAGACAGCCAGCATTTCCATTAAACTCATGCCCAATTGGGCAAAGTGTTCGTGTAGGAGCGCGTTGCGTTCATCATCAGATTTTTCGGGAAAACATAGCGCCAAATTGCGTTGGGCGTAGTCACGACGCTTGTGCGCGTAACGCAACAAAACCCGCCCTAAGCCACGTCCGAGTGTCCATAGCGTTGGTAAGGGGAGTTGGGCAATGAGCCAAGCCAAGCCCATCGCTAGCCATATTAACCAATAGCGCGGGTGCCAGAGTGTGAGCGGTGCAAGTGTCATTTAAATTCGCTATGGGCGACCAAATCGGCGTATTGCCCGCGTTGTTGACATAAGTGTTCGTGATTGCCTTGTTCGACCACTTTGCCTTGCGACAGCACCACAATGTTGTCGCTGTGCTGCACGCTGCTTAAACGATGGGCAATAATGAGCAAGGTCTTGTGTCCGTGCAATTCGCGCAGGGCTTGGGTAATCAGTTTATCCGATTCGGCATCGAGTGCCGAGGTGGCTTCATCTAAAATAAGAATGGGCGCATTTTTATAAAAAGCACGCGCTAAGGCAAGGCGCTGACGCTGTCCGCCCGACAAACGCGCACCGCCTTCGCCTACTCGCGTTTGTAAGCCTTGTGGCAGTTGCTCGATGAATTCCCAAGCATGAGCTGCACGCGCTGCGGCTTCGATGCGGTTGTCGCATTCAGCGCCACAAGCACCATAGGCAATGTTGGCTGCGATGGTGTCGTCGAAGAGAACGATGTGTTGGCTAACCAAGGCGAGCTGATTACGCCAGTCGCTTAGTGTCGCTTGGGCAATGTCTACACCATCGCACAGAATCTGCCCTTCTGTCGGCTGGGCAAAACGACACAGTAAATTGACCAGTGTGCTTTTGCCACTGCCCGAGGCGCCGACCAATGCCCACGTCTGTCCCGCTGGAATGTTAAGGTTAATGCTTGATAGGGCGGGCGTTTCTTGTTCGGGATAGCTAAAGCTGAGCGCTTGAATGGTCAATTGTCCACTTGCCCGCTCGAGTGCTTGTGTGCCTGTGTCGGGTTCGTTGGCTTCGTCGAGTAAAGCAAAAATGGTGGTTGCGGCTGCTAAGCCTTTTTGCAAGGGTTCGTTAATGCCTGTTAAGCGACGGATTGGCTCGAACAACATGCTCATGCCTGTAATAAAAGCGATCAGTTGCCCAGGGCTGAGCAGTTCTTGTGCTGAAAGTTGCGTTGCCACATAAATAACACAAGACACAGCAACCGCAGCGATGACTTGCACCAAGGGAACATTGGCACTGGCAACTTTAACAATGCTCATGGTTTGACTGCGCAAGCGTTCAACGGCAGTGTTGAAACGCGCTTGCTCGTGTGTGTGCCCTGCATAGATACTAATTTCGCGTCGTCCCGTGAGTGCTTCGTCCAGAATGGCGGTGACCTGTCCCATGCTGGCTTGCACTTCGCTGCTGCTGGTACGCATCAGTCCACTGGCTTTGCGGATAATAAACGAGGCAACAGGCGCAATGGCGATAATAAACAGCGTTAAGTGCCAACTGGTGTAAAGTAGAAAGCCGAGTAATCCTAGAATGATGAAAGTATCACGAATGACCACAATCCACACTTCGGATAGGGCGTTCGCTACTTGTGTCACATCAAAGGTTACACGAGAGAGTAGGTTGCTGCTGCCAATGGCTTGTTGGCGATCAATCGGCAAGGTCATCATTTTGGCAAACATGGCGCTGCGCAAGTCTGCCATGGTGCGCTGTGCTACCCCTTGGCTGAGAACGGTAGCGGCATATTCAGCGATGCCTTTGGCAACAAAAACCGCTAACAACGCCAGAGGAACCCA
>DZAT01000138.1 GCA_022736205.1 Thiomicrospira cyclica | reverse complement strand
AATAAACCACTAAAACCAAACTAACCCAGCCCCTACTAAGGGGCTTTTTAATACCCCCTTGACACCCATACAACACCAAGCGCATAATACCTGCACGCTGCAAATTCAGCGTCAGGTTTTGACAGGCTTGTTTAAAAAGGGTGTAAGAACGCCCCATTATGGGGTTTTATTGTTTTTGCACACACCCATTCTATGAGTGGGCGTATTGGGGAAGCCGTAAGGCTTGCTGAGTCCTAGATATCAGTCTGTCAACCCCGATACGTCTACTCACCTAATTTGACAGTGAAGTGAGTAGATTTTAATTATCTATGGAGCTTCTATCATGACTAATTCAATTTCTACACAATCAACTACACTAATTAATGTAATCGACATCGTTATCGGTGACGTACCCATGAAAGGTTGCGATGCACGCGAATTGCACCAGTTTTTAGAAAATGGCGATATGTTTGCCAACTGGATCAAAGAACGCATTTGCCAATACGACTTTATTGAAAATCAGGACTTTGCTTTGGTTTTGGCAAATACCAAAATCAAAACTGGACGTGGTGGCGACCGCAGAAGTACCGACTACCACATCACCCTTGGCATGGCGAAAGAGTTGGCAATGGTCGAACGTAACGACCAAGGCAAAGCAGCACGCAAATACTTCATCGAGTGCGAAAAGCAACTACTAGAAAGCAAAGGTCACTTAGTACCGCACAACCACATCGAAACCATCACAGGAAGCGAACAACAAATCCTGCAAGAGATTGTCATGAAAAAAACGCAAGGCTATGGCGATCTAGTTGGCAAAGCGCGTGCCGAAGTGTGGTCACGAGTGCATCATAAATTCCGTGTGTCGAAATACGAACAGCTTGCACGCACACAAATGGCAGACGTGATTGCCTACATCATAGCAATGCAAATCAAGGTTGCCATGCCAGCACAGACAATCAGCGACAAACAATACTACCAAATCCGCAACGCCTGCCAAGACGCAATGACAGGCTGGTGCTACAGCAGCGACGACACAGAAAAGCTAATGAACGGCATTCGTGTTAAGTTCAACATCCAAAGCCTAACCCACCTGCCAGCCGACAAATTCGACGAAGCACTAGCCTTTGCCACACAAGCCAAGATAGCAGCCTTTCAATGCTTAGACGGCATTGCAGAGGTTAAAGACTTCTTAATCAAAGAGGTAATTATGGGTGGCGCACCTTATACCCCTGTTTTGGTGCGTCAGTACCGTAAGGCGTTTGGTGAATTACCGCCCGTCATCAATTGGGTAACGATGCAACAACAGCTATTAACCGCTTAACCAGATTTTCAACCTAACCTAACCCTCCTAGCGAGGGTTTTTTATTGCCTGAATTTATGACAAAAACAGATTATTTACTAGAGCCAAGCTATCGACATTGTAATCGAAAGCCGCCCATTGTCTTTACGCACAAAACACCAAATCAAGGCAGGTTTTGCGAACACTGCCAAACCATCAAACCAGCAAACAACCAGCCACACGTCAAAGGATGGCGTTGCACGGACTGTATTCACTTAAAAAGGAAACAATCATGACAAGAGTAAATAACGAAGCACGCGCATTAAAAGCAATGCTTGAATATGGCGCATTAAGCGAACAGACAGGGCTTTCTGGCAAAGAAATCATTGAGCTTTCTGGCGTAAAAAGCACATCAGCACGCCTGACCGACGCTAAATATATGGGGCGCGTCAAAAATGGCGGCATTAAAAGCGTCTACTGGCTAACACAGAAAGGCATCGACTTTGTAAATAGCTGCAACTGGGCAGACGAACCAACCAAAGAATGCACAGATGCGCCACAATGCCCTGCCAGCGTTGGTGGTGATATTGACCCTGACAACGAGACACAAAATGTCTACACAGAAGAAAATAACAGCATGTTAGACGAACCGTTAGACATTCCAGAGCCAGAATATGACCCAGCGGTTGTTGCATTTAGCCAACACACCGACGCTTTTATCAATGCAATCAACGAAAAAGACTACATCAGCGGCATTGTGGTAGAAAACACACAGGTTCACTTTGAACTAATTGACCACCACGGCGACAAAGTCGGAACGTTTGACGACCCTTTTAGCGCAATGAACGACGCATTAAAGCATGCGGCTGTTGGCGGTAAATTCACTGTAGAGAAAGTTATTGTCGAACGAATCGGAGCAGCCAAACCCGTCACAAGTTCGGTATGGGAGTTTGCATAATGAGCATTCACAGCAAAAAGCCCTACATCAGCCACGACAAAACAAAGCAATTAGCGCAAAGCCTAGAAGACGCCCAGC
>DZAT01000065.1 GCA_022736205.1 Thiomicrospira cyclica | reverse complement strand
GGCGAGGCCGATTGCAGCATTTAGGTAGTTACCAAAGCGTAATGCGGTGACGTGAGCTTGAATAGCTTGTTCTTTGATTGAAATAAAGTCAGTGATGTCAAGCGCATGAGTTGGTTTTAAAGGAGCCCACACCTCGTACTCGATTAGAGCCAAACCAAAAGCAGCCGTGAGTTCTTCGGCGCACATGGCTAGAGCGTTGTGATCTGGATGGGGATCGCCTGACCATGGCGTTATCAATAAATCAGGTTGCAGCCTGGATATATGCTCTTTAAGCATCTTCAACATGATTTCGCGATGTTTTGAAAGCATAGAGTCTTCTAAAAGTAATCTTTCGTACTCTTGTGCGCCTAGAATACCTACCGATTTCTCAAACTCCTTTAATCGAATTGCACTTGCATTAAATGGCGCATCTGGCCCTCCGCTGCCATTGCTTGCCAGAATGGTGTGTACCTCACAACCAGATGCAGTCAGAGCTGCAATTAGCCCACCACACCCAATTGCCTCATCATCTGGGTGGGGTACAAGTACGCATGCACGTTTGAATGAGGTTAATTCTACGTTTTCACCATTGTGTCTTATATCGTGTAAGGCATAACAATTGCCTTGGGAGTGTTTCATCAGCTTAACCATAGAGAGCAAGGGCTAAATGTTCGACATGAGACGAATTTGTTCTTTTGTCACTTCTTGCCACGTGGGTAATTCGTTATAGCGCGCAAACGCCAGCTCGCCCATACGAGAAGCTAGCGCCGAATTAGATATCAATAAATTAAAGGCTTCATTAATAGCCTGAGGGTTTGGGTAGCATAGCCAAGCTCCTTTCTCGATGATCTCGGGAGCGGCACCACCGGCTGCAATTACACAAGGTAGCCCTGCATAAAGTGCCTCAACATTGGCCAGGCCATAAGACTCTGACTCACAGGCGCTGACATATAAATCTGCTGCGGCAAGAAATGTTGGCACATCACCGGATGAGACAAAGCTGGGCTCAGGTTTTAGATTATGAATAAGTGGTTTCAAATCATTGGTCGCTTGTCCCCCGAGTATGCAGAGTTGTAAGTTAGAGTGATTTTTCTGAAGCAATGCAACGGCCTCAAGAATGATGTCATAGCGCTTCACAGGGGCAACGCGACCAATAGCTAGCACTAAAATCTGGTCGTCAGGGATACAGAGCTTCTGCCTCGCAATGTTGCGCGTAGGGAGACTAAATGTTGGACGCCCATGACGTAACACATGCCAGTGCGAGGAAATGCTTGCTAAACCCAGATCGCGCACCAGATGAGTGCGCGCAGCTTTTGAGGGCAAAATAACCAAATTGGCGCGGAGTAATGCTCTGCGCTCTAAAAATAAAATAATGCGCATCCAGCGAGCATCAAGACCCAAGCCATCAAGATTCCCCGACTGAGCCCCGCTACCCAAGCCGTGAACAGAAACGACACATTTTACTTTCGTTGCGGCAGGTACAAGCCAGCTATACGCAACAGCAAGTAAAGAGTCTTGCAGCCACACATGAGTTATTTTTTTGTTCGAACGAAGCAGGTGCTTTGCTCTCAATACTTGCACAATGCGTTCACTCAAAGCCGGTACTGAAGTGGTTGACATGCCGAACAAACGGGATAGCCAACATATCCAGCGTTGTAAGCGGGCATCCGTTTCAAAATCTTTGTCCGACCAAGAGGTTGCATCAAGAATTGTCACTGAGTGACCTAAGGCAATCATCTCATCCTGAATACTGCGGATTGCACGACCAAGCCCAAATATCTCGTCACCGGGTCGCTCTCGGCTGACAATTAACACATTCATTTTCATATATATATTGATAGCAGAGGCGATTTAAAGGCGTGGTTGAATCTACGTGATATCATGCCACCCCTCCCAAAAAGCGGGATCAGAAGTGAGAAGGCTGTTTAAATTTTTGGTGTAGGAAGAAATCAAGTCGCTCAAATTCTCAGGCAGCGAAAAAATACGAAGTTCCATTTTGCCCTGAGGGGAGAGATAGAGATAGGTCAGAGAAACAGGGCAATCCATAGATGTGACGCGCTTAAGTAGCCCGGTCGGAATGTGTAAAGGGTGCCCGGCCAATAATATGGGAGTGGACGAACCCCAGGGAAAGATATTGTTAAAATCGATCGCCATCACAACATTCCCCTTTTTTTGAACAGCATCAAGTACGGCATCACGGGGGAGCTTGGAGTGGGCGGTCGGGTCAATAAAAATCCACTTTCCACCCGCGAATAGCTTTTGAGCGGCCTCTGTTGGAGTGCGCAAATATTGTTCATAGAGAGAGTACAGTGGGCTTTGATTAAAGCTCAAACTGACCACTGAGGTGGGTAACCCAAACGAGCCAAGCAACGGTGCAAGATGGTTGAAGAAATGATGATGGTAAGTAAGGAAAAGCCCGCCTTGCTTGCGATGGAGGGCCAGGCGATTATGTGGGTCGATGATGTCGAATTGAGTCTTTGAAACAAAACGCGACAAATCGTAGTAATGCGCCATGGCAAAACTATCTAAGAACAAATAGCGATGCCACAAGGCTTGCTCATCTGAGCTTGCGCCGAGCACAGGCTTCCACGGTGGGCGCGCGTGGCGAGCGGGATGCGTTGTTGCCGCCATGATGTGGGCACAAGCTCTTAATAGCGCGTTTGATTGTCCGAGTTGAGAACAAAGCTTAGCAGAGGAAAAATAGCGTTTATGCTGACTGATGTATTGGCTCATGGCATGAATTAGCGAAAATCACTATCACCAGGGGAAAGCCACCAATTGCGCAAATGACTTTCACGCCCATCTTGGCACCAAATAATCGTGGGGACAGTAACATCCGGGTCAATGATTTTGGGTTGACTCGACTCAAAAAAGCGAGCGAAACCCTCATCAATCCAAGTCGTTACAGCGGACAGATCCTCCGTAGTAGCTATATGTGCGGCTGCGTCTACCAATGTGGGAAGCGCACGCATTGAACCAATCCAATCCAGCACGAGTAAATGCCGATCTTCTTTACGCGCGATGACCACACCTTTCCATACACCAGTCCAGCGATTGATTACAGCGTATAACAAGTGCCTGTGATGCGGATGACGAATGTAGCGATATTCGATCCAGTTGATATCCCGAACACCCACCACATTTTCTTTTAATTCATTGGACATGGCTTGCCAAACTTTTTCGTATTGACGTCTGTGGTTCGAGAGTGAAAAATCCAGCGAAACAAGGCTATATTGAAGGTTTCTTTTGAATTTTGATGCGACCCATTGTAGTTCGATCACTTTATCGGCGGGCTCATAAAAGCCGTGTTTTTGGCCTAGCTTGAGGTGGCGGCTGTTTGGAAAGCCAAAAGCTAGTGGGCCAAAAATCTCTATAGTCGTAGCCGTAACATCGAAAAATACACCGCGTCGTCGCAGAATTCCCCGATAGTCTGGATGAACCATGACATCGACTAGTTGAGCAGCTTGACTCTGTGCGCCGAGAATTGTAATTCGACGCATCAATGCTCCGCAGTGAGCGATAACTTTACCATTAACGCGTGCGATAACGCTGCCAGCAGCGGTATCGCCATACTTCCATTGATAAAGCTCAGGACTTAATACGCCACCGAAAACGATTGAAAAAAGATCGCGAATATCTTCAGTATCGCGATTATTCGCAAGGTAGAGCATCCAGCCTAAAGGCAGAGAGGGTGTTCGCGCAACCCCGCCCATAAACCCATGAAACTCTACGTCAAAGCCCAGCCGTTGTGCACATGAAACCCAAAAAGACCGCCAGCCATGCGTGCCGCACGCACCATTTTCATTGTATTGCCATACGATAGGGCTATTGGGGGGTAACAAGTCGCAAAGTTTAGATAACACTTGCAAAGGATTTACAGAGTCAGTAATACCATGAAGCCATGCAGCAATGGCGTCACGTTTGGCTGAAAGAATGCCCATGTGGCAGCGCATGGATGCGTCAAACAGCAAAGTGGTCGACATGGAGGCAGTGCGTGATGGGAATGGAGCGGGTAACGTGTCCGTCGTCGATTCAGACGGGCTCCAGACATAGACCGAGTCTACCGCTCGCAACACTTCAAAAGCAGAAGTGCGAGCAGCATGAAACGAGCCGTTATAAGCCTGAGGTGCGTTCATTAGTTAGCTTCTGAGGCCGACCAGTAATGCGGTAAGCGAACCACACCTTGTTCTAAGCCATCATGATCCATAACAACTTCACCGGCTTTCAAAACTTGTTCATAACAGTGGATGCCGCGCTCGCACATCAAGTACACATCAACCGTATAGCGACCTCGTAAAAGGGGCAGCGCCGGAAAGACAAGGCGAACTTGAGCCTTGCTCGACTCAGCGGAAGGAATGAAATTGAAGTCGTCTTGGTTGGACAAAGCGCTACAAACGGCCTCACCGTTGGAGCCTACAAGAGCGACAATCAAGCAAGGAGGCGCTAACCCTTCAACAACTGAAAAATCAACAACAACAGATAAATCGGAAACACCGCATTGCATGGCTAAGCTTCTTCCGCTGGTGTGTCCATCGCCTAGCGTTACACCTAAAATCCGAGGCGATACTGTGGCATTAACATGTGAGGTCGCCTCGGGTGTGAGGATTGACGTTTCATCGTGAGCGCCTGCCAAGTGTTCGTTATAAGCCGCACAAACCTCCTTGGGTGTACCAGCAAGAACCAGCCGCCCGTGATCAATCCAGATAACACGATCACAAATGGCTTCCACCTGATACATTGAATGCGAGCAGAAGACAATCGTCTTGCCCGAGTCTCGAAACTGGATAATTCGATCAAAAGACTTACGGGCGAACGCACCGTCACCTACCGAAAGCGCTTCGTCGATAATTAAAATTTCGGGGTCGACTGAGGTTGCTACGGAAAATGCCAAACGCACCTGCATCCCGGAGGAATATGTTTTTACCGGGTGGTCGATAAACGCCTCGATACCGGCGAAGCTCACGATTTCATTAAAGCGGGATTGAATTTCCGCATGGCTTAGTCCTAAAACGGAGCCATACAGAAAAACATTATCCCGACCACTTAAGTCGGGATGAAAGCCGCTGCCTAATTCAAGCAGTGCGGCAACACGGCCATGAACTGAAACACGTCCACATGTAGGTATCAAAGTGCCGGCAAGAATCTTGAGCAGGGTGCTTTTGCCAGCGCCGTTGCGACCGATGATCCCTAGCACCTCCCCATGTTTCAGTTCTAACGAGATGTCATGCAATGCGACAAAGGCATCATGGCGCGCTTGACCAAAAAGAAGTTCAGATAAGCGCGCCCCCCCGCTTGCGTAGAGTCGGTACGTCTTTCCAACGCTATTTAGTGTGAGGGCAGACTTATTCATAGCGCTTCCCTAATAAAAGGTTCGGCGCGCTTCCATAATAGCCATGCAGGAACCAATAAAATAAACCAAAGAAAAATAAGCCCCAAAAGGGATGTGCTAGGAAAAATGCCGCCATCAACCGCAACGTGTGCGAGGCTTATTAAATGAGCAAATGGGTTTGCAAGCAGCCACCAATGTAAAGCCTCAGGCATTGCGGCGGGTGTGTATAAAATGGGGGTCAGATAAAGCAGCATGGTTAAAATGAAAGGCACAATATGTTGCAAATCGCGGACAAATAGCCCGATAATGGCTAATAGGTAAATTAAAGGCAACAGCCAAAGTAAAGCAAAAGCCATGAATATCAAGCCGCCGATTAAGCCGGAAGCTCCGCCGAAAATCAGCGATATTACAAGATAGATCGTGGTGTAGATCACCCCGGATACCATGAGCGGAAGCAAGGGAATGAGTCCAATGGGAAAAGGCGTGCGTTCATAAATACTGGCGTATTCTTGTAAAACAGAAAGACTACGAGTCAGTACTTCAGTAAGCATCAGCCACGGTAACATTCCCACCAAAAAATACTGGATGAACCCGCCGGGAAGCTCAGGAAAGCGAACACGAAGTACAACCTGCAGCAGAAACCAAAGGGCAACAACCTGTAAGGTCGGCTGCAACAGCATCCAAAAAATACCCAAAACGGTTCCTGATGTGCGTGCATGAACTTCGCGCATCAATAATACCCGCAGCAATTCACCATGGTGCTTGAGTTGTGCGGAAGGGTTTAAGTTAGTGCTCATGAAGTAAAAAATAAAAAACGATTGGACTTAAATGAAATGTTTTGAGTGTTGGGCGTTCTACGCCAAATGACATGACAAATATAAGTGCATGATTCGTCGCGTGAGTGAATATGTTAGTACTTACGCAAAGTGTTCCAGTCTTGTCGCTCGGATGCCAATCCGGGGCAGGTATCGCCACAGGCACCAACCTGCCCGGATTGCGCTGCGTTTTATCCAGGCTAGCTTGCTGGGACGGTTTTGCGTAAGTCCTATAGATGATGGTTTTTTGCATTGATCACGACGTGCTAGGCATGATGAGTGCAAAAGCCATCATATATAGGATTTAATTAAGACGTTCTCCATAACAGGTCGCTGAAGCCATGTGTTTCAGCGACCTGTTGATATTTGGATCAAAATTGACCGTATTAATTAATACTTTAGGTAAGTTTGATCTTTGAATCCCTTGAATACAAGATACCAGTCATCTTTAATCCATACCCAAGTGGCTTTAACGGATTTTTCCTTTTGTTCGGGAATTTCAATTTTCTTCCCTTTTAGCTCCATGTCCATAACTTTAAGGGTTACGATTATTTCAGCTTCCGCTACATTGCCTTCAATTTTGGCACCTACCCATTTAGCATCTTTATATGCAATTTGAGCTTGTGCCTGATTGAATTTTTCCTGACTAAAGGCATTACGGAAGGCAGGGTCGAAATAAGGGTACGTCGCGGCGAAGTCGGCCTTCTCTCGCAGTGCCCAGAACTTCATGACCCTAGTTTGAAGTTTGAATTCACGCTGTTTGTCAGTGTAGATCTTTTGTTTTGGGAGGTCTTTGATAAGGCCATTTTTATCCAATATGACAGGGGTTGTCGCGTAATAGAGCCTATCGCGCTTTGCGTTGGGATAGGTTTGGTATCCTAGAATGGTCGAGTCATTTTTGGTGACAAGATTAGGTGTGGCCATGAAGTCCTTGGCATCAATGCCAATGTTTTTAGCCTCTGACCATGTCCTGCCGGAATCATTGCTTGATGCTATATAAATTTGGGGAATGATATTACGGAAATCTGTCCATGCGGCCACGACGACACCATTAGTCGTGGTTGTTATGGTTGGCGAGATTGAAATTGTGTTGTCGAAGGTCTTGGGGTCGATGCGCGTTGCCGGGATTTCCCATTTGTTAGACGTTAAGTTAAACGTACTTGAATAGATTCCTGGGTTTTTTTCAGGTTGCGCGCTTAGGACTATAGCCAATTCGTTGGCTTTTCCTTGGCTAATATTGATGTTGCCGGCTGAAGATGTTTGAAGTCCGGGTAGGCTTTCTGGAGAAGTCCAATCCATGCCACTTTTGTTGGCCGACATGATTTTTACATTATCGGCATCAACGAATGTTAAAACAAAAAAATCATTGCTTGCTACAAGCTTAAGGCCGTGCATAACGCCTTTGCTAGTGTGTATCACCTTTTCCGTTGACCATGTCTTTCCAAAGTCAGTCGTGTTGCGCATTATGATTCGCTGTGTCTCACCCTCTTTGTTTTGTCCCGCATCACGCCAAAGGGTAATTTGAGTTTGCCCAATTATGGCCATTTGTGGCTCAAGGTTGTTGCTTTGTAAATCTTTTGCGGGTGGGGTGTCGAGTCGCATGTCCGGGCGTCCCCATGTAAGACCGCCATCTGTGGATGTGTTGTAGTAAACATTGTAGCGCGGGGTTCTTTCGTCGCTGTATATCATTCCGAGTGAGCCATTGCTTTCAATTAAATGATAAGGGGGGAGTACGCCGCTTTGATCAGTCACGAGTGATGATTTCGTGAATGTTTTGCCGCCGTCCGTTGAGCGTGAGAAGTAAATTGCCTTGAATTTTTCATGCGTCCACCACATTGCATGGATGGTGTTTTTATCACCTTGTAGCTGTGTGTAGGAACCGCCTGTGATTCCTAGGTCGTTATCCAGAACTACATTGCGCTCGCCACTTTTAAAGGTGAGGTGTTTATCTTCTGCATTGAAAAGCAGTGCGGGTTTTCCATCAATCAAATCCAAACTAGGGCCGGGGCCTAGCTGATTTTGGATGGGGGTTAATGAGTACATCGGGCTCGTTGGTGAAGGTGCTGCGCTTACGGTGGCGGTTATGGCGGCAAGAAGTACTAAGGACACACGTTTCATTTGGTTTTGATCCTTCTGTTGGCGTAATTTCAGCCATCATTTTTTTTGGTTTGGGTGGGGTGTTTCAACAAGCGTCAATGCTATGTTTTGGCTTGTCAAAATTGGGTTGTATCTTAGCAGTCTGTAAAGATTTAGGGAAATCAGCTTATCGTGATGTTGGTTTTGGGTATTCAAAAAAAATGGCACCCCTTGGGTGCCATTTTTAATTAAGGCCTAATAATAAATTAGGCCAAGCCTGTATTCGATAGATTAGAAGCCAAGTAGACCCGTTGCGCCAGTGTTACGCAGCATGGTGAAGTAACCATTTGCGTTAGCGACGAACTTCGGTTGCTCAATCTTGAACATCACAACGCCGGTAGATGCGTTACGGGTAGCATCCGCTGCGGTAGCGCTTGCTACGTCTACATACTTACCATTCTGGTCCTCAACTTGCGGAGTCCATTCTGCGTGCAGCAGGCCGCCGTTTTGTGTGGCGATCAGGTTTGCGTTGGCAACCAACTGGGCACCGGTTGCATCAGCTGGCTTGCCGATAGTCAACGTTGTGCCGCAACTGAGTTTGGGCTTCTCTGACTGAGACAGTGGCAGTTCGTCACGGTTAAATACTTGATCGATAGTATCTTTGGCACGTGCAGTCCAATCGCCATTGATGTTCTGAGTTTGGGTGCCCACTGGGAGAGCGTACCACTGGCTGATCATGGCATCTTCCGGGAACCAGCTCAGGTCATAGGTTTGAGCGGTGATATTGGAGAAATCCATTTCAGAGGTTGAGTTGTTGGTCAGTGCGGCATAGCCGAAAACAATGTTCGGGTTGGCGTTGACTACGATCATTTCACCGGTAATGTCATCTGTAGAAGGGCGGCCACCAAATTGACCTCGGACAGTCGAAACTACAGCAAAACCAGCGGCAGCAGGAAGCGTTACAGAGAAAGTAGCTGACTTGTCGCCAAAGCGATTTCCAGAGTAGTTGTTTGATGGTGTCGCTACGTCAGCGTTAACCTGCATGTTGACCATGTCGCTTGGAGTCAAATAGCCATAACCATCTTGCAAGTGTTTGCAGTAGGTGTTGCTATTCAACTTGTCAGCGGCTTTGGGCTCGGAACCGAAATACACCCAGTGTACTGGCATGCCAAGAACCGTTCCGGAGATCTGACCGCCTGGTGGAACGATAGGCACAATGCCCATTTGCGCGCTTGCTTGGATTGACATAAAGCTCATGTCACCTGATGCGCTGAAGTTGTAGTACGGGAACAGCAGTGAGTTGGCGTTGGCGGTGCCCATTGCGGCGGTGGCGATGACGGCGGCTGCCAGGGTTTTCATCTTCAAGTTCATGGTCAAATCCTCGT
>DZAT01000064.1 GCA_022736205.1 Thiomicrospira cyclica | reverse complement strand
CAGAATGGGCAAGAGCGTTTACAAGAGGCGGTTAAGCATGGTTTTACGCGAGCGCTCGTTCCGCTGGGTAATATTC
Organism: Thiomicrospira cyclica; assembly: GCA_022736205.1. Lineage (GTDB taxonomy): Bacteria > Pseudomonadota > Gammaproteobacteria > Thiomicrospirales > Thiomicrospiraceae. The sequence goes on along the minus strand of DZAT01000064.1, from coordinate 9,538 downwards.
CTAAAACGCCTATCGTTGGTTTAGAAGTGATGGGCGTTGCGAATGTGGAAGCAGCTTTAACGGCGCTTTCTGAATTGTCTTGAGTTTGGGTAGATTCGGATAGAAAACGATCCTTAGGGTATATGGGAACGTTTGTTTTTAGGGCTAGGCTTATGTGTAAAGGGTGTTATGTCTCAACTGACTTTTTATAAAATGCACGGCTTAGGTAACGATTTTATGGTTTTTGATGCCATTAACCAGGTTGTCACCTTGTCTGAGCAGCAGATTAGGTCTTGGTCGAATCGATATACAGGGGTTGGTTTCGATCAATTGTTGTTGGTCGAAAAGCCAACTCAGGTGGGCGTTGATTTTCGTTACCGTATTTTTAATGCTGACGGTTCTGAAGTCGCTCAGTGCGGCAATGGTGCGCGTTGTTTTGCGCGCTTTGTGCGTGATCGTGCTTTGTCCGATAAAGATACGCTGACGGTAGAAACCGCATCGGGCATTATTGTGCTGTACCTAGAGCAGGGTGGGGTTCGCGTGAATATGGGGGTTCCTCGTTTTGTGCCGGCACAGATTCCGTTAACCTTGACACAAGCATCGGTTTACGAACAGCTTATTGACGGTGAAATACTAAGGTTTGGTTCTGTTTCGATGGGCAATCCGCATGCTTTGATATGGGTCGATGATATTGCTACTGCCGATGTCGAGCGGTGGGGAAAAGCGGTGCAAGCACGTCGCGATTTATTCCCAGAAGGGGTGAATGTGGGGTTTGCTCAGTTGGTTAGTCGAAATCAGATTCGTCTTCGGGTGTACGAGCGTGGCGCAGGTGAAACTCAGGCTTGTGGTACTGGCGCTTGCGCAGCAATGGCAATTTGTCGTCAATTAGAGCAAGTCGATGAGCGTCTAACAGTCAGTTTACCTGGTGGTGATTTGGTCATTGAATGGTCGGGTAAGAATGATGATGTTTTGTGGATGACTGGTCCTGCAGTAACGGTATTCGAGGGCAAAATTAATGCTTGAGTCTTCAAATAATCGAGTTGTTTCTTTTGTTGATAAGCAGCTTGCTTTAACCCAAAAGCGTCATGCAGAGATGGAGCAAGCATTGTCAGAGGTGATGTCGGCTATTGAAGATAATGCGCGTTTGCAGTTGAATTTACACGAATTAACCCTAGAAATTATGCGCGCCACTAATCTGAATGATGCGCTGGTTTTGCTGTGTGATGGCTTAGCGGCACGCTTTGAATTAAAGGATGTGCGTGTTTTGGGTCAAGTTGGTAGTGGTTTGCCATTGCCCGTACCAACGGAAATGATGCAAGATTTTATGCATTACATGTTGAGTCATTCGCTTGCTAACGGCGATGGCGATGCTTTTCCCTCCGAGGTGTGGTCTAAACCTGGGGTTGTTTCAGGTTGCGCCTTTGCTTTGAAGGGCAGAGGACGTGCATATGGCGTTTTACTCATTGGTCGCAAAGATGATGCCTTTGTTGGCGAGGTGGATACCTTGTTTTTACAGCAGTTTGTGTCGGTAATTGGTTTTTGGTTTGAAGTCTTGTGTGAAATGTCACAAGCTATCGGTAATAAGGAAGAATAAATGAGTATCGAAATGCACGCCACCACGATCTTATGTGTGCGCAAGGGCAATACCGTTGCCATCGGCGGTGATGGTCAAGTCACGCTGGGTAGTGTGGTCATGAAAGGTAATGCGCGTAAAGTTCGTCGCTTGTATAACGGTAAAGTCTTGGTTGGCTTTGCAGGTGCGACTGCCGATGCTTTCACCTTATTTGAGCGTTTTGAAGGTAAACTGCAGGCACATTCGGGGCAGTTATTACGTGCAGCAGTCGAGATGGCGAAAGATTGGCGTACAGATCGCGCCTTACGTCGTTTAGAAGCGATGTTGATTGTTGCGGACTTAACAGGGATGTTGGTCATTTCGGGTAATGGCGATGTGATTGAGCCAGAAAAGTCACTGGTTGCCATCGGTAGTGGTGGCAGTTATGCCACATCGGCAGCGATTGCTTTGTGGGAAAATACCGATTTGTCTGCGCCAGAAATTATCGAGAAAAGTTTAAAAATTGCGGGTGATATTTGTATTTATACCAATCATCACTTAACCTTAGAAGTGTTAACGGAGGAAGATAATCATGCATAATCCATCGGTTTTTGAGCGCTTATTTGAAGGTGCATTATGGAAAACGCGCCTATTTGTTTACATTGCGGTTATTTGTTCGATGTTGGCAGCAATCGGTTTGTTTTACATCACGATGATTGATGTTTATTACACTTTAGCGCATTTGGTTCATTATGCTGGTTTAGATGATACCGCGCGTGCTGATTTAAGAGCCGATACCGTTGCGCATGTGGTTGGCTCTGTCGATGGTTTCTTGTTAGCGATTGTGATGTTGATTTTTGCTTTTGGTATTTATGAGTTATTTATCTCTGATATTGATTGTGCAAAAGATGATCGTTCCAGTCGTGTTTTGGTCATTGAATCCTTAGATGATTTGAAAAGTCGATTGGCAAGCGTCATTTTAATGATTTTGGTGGTTATTTTCTTCGAGCATGCGATTCATCTCAAGCCGCATGGCGTGATGGAGTTGTTGTATTTTGCTGTTGGTATTGCATTGATTTCGTTAGCTTTGTATTTATTGCATAAAAGTCATGAGCATATTAATCATAATACGTCGGAGCAAAGCGATGCTCAGGTCAGTCACCATTAGTATTTGTTCAAACCTAGATACTCATTGGATATGGTTTTCTACTGATTTGTGTTGTAAAAAAGCCCCATCAAAGTTGATGGGGCTTTTTGCTTAATTAGGTAGATGATTAACCGTTAAAACGATCGTTGACGTTCGCCCAATTCACCACAGACCAAAAGCCTTTTAGGTAATCAGCGCGACGGTTACGATAATCAACGTAGTAAGCATGTTCCCATACATCCACACCTAGCAATGCATTTTTGCCGTGCTGTAATGGGTTGCCAGCGTTAGAGCTGCTCATCAATTCTAAGCTACCGTCAGCATTTTGCGCCAACCAAGCCCAGCCAGAACCGAAAGTCGCTAACCCTGTTGCTTCAAATTTTGTTTTGAAGTCATCGAAGGAACCGAACGTTTTGACAATGCTGTCCATCAAGGCACCAGTGGGTGTCTGTTCGCTGGGTGCTGCCATCATTGTCCAGAATTGGTTGTGGTTCCAGTGTTGTCCAGCGTTGTTAAAAATGCCACCAGCAGGCGCTGTTTTAACGATGTCTTCTAAGCTCATTCCTTCAAACTGTGTGCCGACAACCAAACGGTTTAAATTGTCGACATATGCCTGATGATGCTTAGTATGGTGTAGCGTCATGGTTTCTTCGCCGATGTAAGGCGCAAGGGCGTTATAAGCGTAAGGGAGGGCTGGTAATGTATGTGTCATCTGTTCTAATCTCCAAAATGTAAATAATACCCGACCATTTTACTCGGAATTAATGCGTGTTGCCAGACTCTATTTTTGAAATAAAAGCATCTTCCATCATTTGTAGGGCATTTGGGTCGCTGGGTGGCATTTGTAAATAATAGCCTTGTGTTGTTAAGGCTGTCCATACCACCTGGCTATCCGAACGCGCCAGTTTGCGTGCAGGGCTCATATCAAAGTCGATGACTTTAGCGTCGACGGAAAATTGTTGACGTAATGCTTCGGGCAAGTCTTCCCATTTCATGTTTTGAACCACAAATAAATAGGTATTTTCTTTGCGATTATGACGGTAGGTTGTTGTCGCAATCGTGCTGCTGGTTGTGTCTGACATTTTCAATTCTCCATTGGAATGCGCAATATAGCAGCTTTATCGTTCCTTGTCAGGACAAAGAGTTGTTGACCTAAAGCCAGTGACTACTTAAAATCAAAAGATATAAAAAATTATTCAGCTAGAGGTTGTCCATGCGCGTACTGGTTTTGGGTGGAACAGGATTTGTGGGTCGTGCATTATTGCGTCGTCTGTCACAAGATGGGCATCAATTGACCGTGTTGGCGCGTCGTCCCGAACGTCATCGTGACGTGTTGCTGATTCCAAATGTGACAATGGTTGAAACCACGCATTTCAGTGATCTGTTTTTGCGCAAACACATTAAAGGGCAGGATGCGGTCATTAACTTGATTGGTATTTTGCACGAGCGTGGTAAATCAACGTTTGAACACGCACATGTTGGTTTTGCGCATAAACTTGTGGCGGCTTGTTCTGTTGAAGGGGTGACGCGTTTGTTGCATATGTCGGCACTCGGCGCAACGCGTGATGCACCCAGCGCTTATTTGCGCAGTAAAGCCGAAGCGCAAGCTCTGGTGCATGGCAGTGGATTGGATGTAACCAGCTTTGCGCCCTCTGTTATTTTTGGTCGTGGTGATCATTTTGTGTCGACGTTCCATCAGATGTTATCGGTTTTACCGATGATGGGCGTTGTGTGTCCGCAAGCACAATTAACACCGATATGGTTAGAGAATGTTGTCGATGTGATGGCACGAGCATTGCTCGATAAAGCATCAATCGGTCAAAATATTGAGTTGTGCGGTAGTCGAACCTATTCTATGTTGGAGCTGATTCGCTTGATTGGTGAATTTGTGCCTTCTCATACGCGCTTATTGCCTTTATCGGATGGCATGTCTCGCATCATGGCACGAGTGATGGGTATTATGCCAACACCGCTGTTTAGTATGGATAACTACCACAGTTTGCAAGTGCCGTCGGTATGCCAGTGCGTGTTGCCTTACGGCATTAAGCCTAAAAGTTTGCGTAGTTATTTAGTGCAAACCTTGGGTAATGGGCTAATACGAGATCGTTACACCGCCATGCGAGAGGCTGCTGGGCGTAACGCTAACGAACGGGTAAGCTGATTTTGCAAACTTGCCTTGTTGGGGGGGCGGTTCGTGATGCGTTGTTGAGTTTGCCAATAACTGAGCGCGATTGGGTTGTTGTCGGCGCAACGCCAGAACAGATGCTCGCGCAAGGTTTCAAACAGGTAGGGAAGGATTTTCCTGTTTTCTTGCACCCCAAGACCCAAGAAGAATATGCCTTAGCACGCACAGAGCGTAAACAAGGGCAAGGTTATCATGGCTTTTCCTGCTTCAGCGATCCGAGTGTTACCCTCGAAGAGGATTTGCTGCGTCGCGATCTCACCATTAATGCCATGGCGCAGTGCGTAGATGGGATTATTGTAGATCCATTTAACGGTCAAGCCGATTTGGCCAATCGCGTGTTGCGTCATGTTAGTCCCGCTTTTAGCGAAGATCCTTTACGTGTGCTACGTGTTGCGCGTTTTGCTGCTAAATTAGCTCAGTTCCATTTTCAAATTGCCGACGAAACACGTTTGCTCATGAAGCAGATGGTTATCAGCGGCGAGCTTACCAGTCTCACGCCCGAGCGCGTGTGGATGGAAACCGTCAAAGCATTGCAAACGCAATCGCTACAGGTTTACTTTGAGGTGCTACATCAAATTGGTGCATTGCAACAGCTGATGCCCGAAGTGGCGCGTTTATTTGATGTGCCACAAGAAGCCAAGTGGCATCCCGAAGGAGATGCGGGCGTGCATACCCTGATGGTATTGCAGGCAATGAGGCGCGTAACCGATGACGTGGCTTGTTTATGGGCGGCGCTATGTCATGATTTAGGTAAGGGCATCACGCCAGTATCGCTTTTGCCCAAACACCCTAATCATGAAATAGCAGGTATGCCACTGGTTGTTGCTTTGTGCTCGCGCTATAAAGTACCAGCGGCAGTAGAAGCCTTAGCGGTTTTAGTTTGTCGTTGGCATGGTGATATTCATAAAGCAAACGAATTAAGCGCTGAGCAACGCCTAGCAGTATTGGATGGCTGTGATGTGTGGCGCAAGCCAGAGCGGTTTAAGCAATTACTGTTGGTTTGCTTGGCAGACTCTCAGGGAAGGTTAGGGTTTGAATCTGAGCCTTATCCTCAGCTCGATGTGTGGCAAAGTTGGCTGGCGAGCTTGTCGCAAGTGTCGGCGCACGGCTTTATCGAGCAAGGTTTAAAAGGGGCGGATATTAAGCGAGCCATTGCCCAGCAGCGATTGAGTTTGTTGGTGTAAGATGATGCCAACAGGATTAATCTTAGCCATTACCTTTTTAACCCGTTTGCCAATGCCTAAAGTTGTTAACTTTGAACCAGCGGATATGCGCAAATCGGTGGTGTGGTTTCCCGTAGCGGGTGTTGTTGTTGGTTGCTTTGTTGCACTGGCATGGTGGCTTGGTGGCTTGGTTCATCCTGCCTTAGCGGGGTTGTTCGGTGTGCTGATGTGGGTATGGATCACAGGTGCGCTGCATTTAGATGGCTTGTCCGACTTAACCGACGCCTTGGGGGCATCGCATCGTAATACAGAACGCTTCTTCTCGGTGTTGTCCGATCCGCATGTCGGAAGTTTTGGTGTGGTGGCGTTAGTCATACAGCTATTAAGCAAGTTTGTTTTGTTGTCACTCGCTGCCGAATATCACATGTCGCTGTTATTGATTGTGCTTTTACCAGCGTGGGCAAGGTTAGGGGCTGCTTGGTGGTCGCTGAGTTTGCCGACCTTAAAATCAGGGTTAGCGCAAACCTTTGCATGGCAAGGTAAGGCATCGCAATTGTGGTTGAGCGTTTCTGCTTTGTTGGTTGTGAGCTTGTGGCAACCCGTTATACTCTGTGCCATCTTGCCCATTGCGCTATGGCGCATCTGGCTTAAGCAGCGATTAGGGGGTCAAACGGGTGATGCACTTGGCGCTGGTATTGAGTTAGTTGAAAGTGGTGCATTGTTATTGTTGGTGGTATTACTCGCGGTATTATCGGATAATGCCGCAACAGAATGGTTAGGAAAGTTTGCGTTATGATGACTTATCAGAGTATTAGCCCCATCGCTTTAGACTTAGGCGTGTTACAAGTGCGTTGGTATGGGTTGATGTATCTTGTTGGCTTTTTAGGTGGTTGGTACTATGGCGTAAAACGCAGTGCCGACTTATGGCGTGGTTGGCAGGCAGAGCAGGTCGGCGACATGCTGTTTTATATTGCCGTCGGTGTCATTTTAGGTGGGCGCTTAGGGTATATTTTCTTTTACGACTTTGCGCATTACATTGCCTATCCGTTCGATATGCTCAAAATTTGGCAAGGCGGTATGTCGTTTCATGGTGGCTTAATTGGCGTGATTACGGCGGTTTGGTTGTATGGCAATAAAGTCAATAAAAGCTTACTGGAGGTAACCGATTTTATCGCGCCGTTTGTTCCGATTGGGCTATTCTCGGGGCGCATTGGCAATTACATTAACAGCGAACTGTGGGGTAAAACCGCGCCCGATGATAGTCCTTGGGCGATGCTGGTGTATGATCCGAGCGTTCAGGGCTTGGTAGCGAAATACCCAACACAGTTGCTCGAAGCACTGTTGGAAGGGTTGGTGTTAGGTGTTATCCTTTGGTGGTTCTCACGCACGCAACGTGCTGTGGGTGCGGTGTCGGGATTGTTCTTATTGGGTTATGGTAGCTTCCGTTTTATTGTCGAATTCTGGCGCATGCCTGATGTGCAGCTGGGATATCTGGCGTGGGATTGGTTAACTATGGGTCAGATTTTGTGTTTGCCGATGATTGCAGGCGGTTTGTTCTTAATGTTGGTTTGGGGAAAGCGTCATGCGTCAGTATCTTGAATTATTAGACTTGATTTTAGCGCAGGGCGCAGCGAAAGAAGATCGTACAGGCACGGGCACTGTCGGTGTCTTTGGGCACCAGATGCGTTTTAACCTGCAAGAAGGTTTTCCAATGCTGACCACGAAAAAACTGCATTGGAAATCGATTGCCATTGAGTTGCTATGGTTTTTGCGCGGTGATACCAACCTTGCTTACCTTAAAGAACATGGCGTGCGTATTTGGGACGAATGGGCAACAGAAGACGGTGAATTAGGGCCACTATACGGCAAGCAGTGGACAAAGTGGGCAACGCCTGATGGTCGTGAAATCAATCAAATCGCACAAGTCATTGAACAGATTAAAGCCCGTCCGAACAGTCGTCGTTTGATCGTATCGGCATGGAACCCTGCTGACTTGCCCGACGAAAGCATTTCTCCTCAAGCCAACGTGCAACAAGGACGCATGGCATTGGCAGCTTGTCATGCACTGTTTCAGTTTCAGGTGATGGACGGTAAGCTCAGTTGTCAGTTGTACCAACGCAGTGCTGATGTCTTTTTAGGTGTGCCGTTCAATATTGCCAGTTATGCTTTGTTGACGCATCTCATCGCGCAACAGTGTGATTTGGAAGTGGGTGATTTTGTTTGGACAGGCGGTGATGTGCATTTGTATCGCAACACCCTTGAACAAGCGAAGCTACAGCGTGAACGTGAACCTTATCCCTTGCCAACATTGAAGCTATTGCGCAAACCAGACAGTATTTTTGATTACACCTTCGATGATTTCGTGATTGAGGGCTATCAAGCGCACCCACATATTTCGGCAAAGGTGGCGGTTTAGAGAAGAAGATGTTTTGTTGTTTGTTGAGTTTTGCTCAAAACGCGTGATACCCTCGGGTTATGTCGATTTTAAGCCCGAAAATCGACACGTTTTTAGGATATGTCGACTCAATCGACATATAAGAGATCCGACATAATGACCAAAAACTACTGTGAAGAACAATAATGCCCTACCATCCCCCCCTCACCATTACCCCAGTCATTCTAAACCTAGTCGCTCACATTAGTGAACAGGTGGGGCGGTTGTCGGTGTTGTCTGCCAATGCCGATTTGCGTTTGCGTCGCATTGCCCGTATTCGTACCATTCAGGGCAGTTTGGCGATTGAAGGTAATACGCTGAGTGAAGCGCAGATTACCGCGATTTTGAATGGTAAGCCTGTGATTGCACCCCAGCGCGAAGTGCAAGAAGTGAAAAATGCACTGGCGGCTTACGAGCAGTTCGAGCAATGGCAAGCTAACAACGAAGCAGATTTATTAGCCGCTCATGCCGCCTTAATGATGGGGCTGGTTGACGCAGCAGGACAGTATCGAACGGGTGGTGTGGGTGTGATGTCGGGTAAAACGGTCATTTATATCGCACCACCAGCCAATCAAGTGCCTCGACTCATGCACGATTTGATACACTGGTTAGCAACCAGCGAACTGCATCCTCTCATTCGTAGTGCGGTTTTTCATTACGAGTTTGAATTTATTCATCCCTTTAGCGATGGTAACGGGCGATTAGGTCGTTTGTGGCAGAGTAAAATTTTAGCCCAATGGCATCCGTTATTTGCCAATATGCCTGTCGAAACGATGGTGTTTGCTCATCAAGCCGACTACTATGCTGCCATTGCACAGAGTACAGCACAAACCGATAATGCGCCTTTTGTTGAGTTTATGCTGGACATGATTCGGGAGACACTAGACGCTCAAGTTACCCCTCAAGTTACCCCTCAAGTTGAGGTGGTCTTGCTCATTCTCGTGCAACAAACCAGAGCTTTGTTAGCTAAAGAAATACAAGCTTTATTAGGGTTGACCGATCGTAAGTCATTTCGTATCGCTTATCTTAAACCTGCATTGGCACAAGGCTTGGTAGAATATACTTTGCCAGATAAACC
>DZAT01000020.1 GCA_022736205.1 Thiomicrospira cyclica | reverse complement strand
CACAAGGGACGATTTCAGTAAACACCCCAATTTCACGAACACGACGCGCAATGAGCTGGGTATATTGCGAACCAAAATCTAATACTAAAATTTTGTCGTCATGGATATTCGATTGAGACATTGTGTTTCCTTAAATATAAGACTAAAAGCCAGTATACGCTGTAAATAAAGCCGATTAAAGTCGATGATAACAAGGCGAAAGCCGACGCAGATGCGCAAGCTTATGCAGTAAGTGCGCAAATCGAGAAGGCTTTCAACAAAGTTAGCGCGACTTTAGCGGTTTTAGACCCTGTAATTGGGGGCTTCTTTGGTGATAGTGACATCATGAACATGGCTTTCGATGATACCAGCATTGGTAATGCGTACAAAATAAGGCTTAGTCCGCATTAACTCGATTGTGGCACAGCCTGTGTAGCCCATACTGGCACGCAAACCACCCGACATTTGATGCAAAATCGGTGCTAGAGGCCCCTTATAAGCTAAACGACCTTCGATGCCTTCTGGTACCAACTTATCTTCGGCATTGGTTGATTGGAAGTAACGATCAGACGAACCTTGCGTCTGTGCCATCGCACCCACTGAACCCATACCACGATAGTTTTTATAAGCACGACCTTGATAATATTCAATTTCACCTGGGGCTTCATCTGTACCTGCAAACATAGAACCCAACATCACACAATAAGCACCCGCTGCTAAGGCTTTCGCCACATCACCAGAATAGCGAATACCACCATCGGCAATAAGCGGAATGCCCGTGCCTTTAAGCGCTTTCGCCACATTAGCAACGGCAGTAATCTGTGGCACGCCGACACCTGCCACAATACGTGTGGTACAAATCGAACCTGGGCCAATACCAACTTTAACCGCATCCGCACCTGCTGCGACCAATGCTAGAGCAGCTTCGCCCGTTGCGATATTGCCACCAATCACCTGCACCTGTGGGTAATTTTCTTTAACCCAACGCACCCGATCAATCACCCCTTGCGAGTGCCCATGAGCCGTATCAACAATAATGACATCCACACCTGCCTCGACCAATGCTGCAACACGCACGTCGGTGCCTTCACCAGCGCCCACAGCCGCACCGACACGTAAACGACCTTGATCGTCTTTACAGGCGTTTGGATAATGACGTGCCTTACGAATATCTTTAACCGTAATCATGCCACTTAACTTGCCCGCATCATCAACAACAAGCACACGCTCAATTCGGTGACTGTGCAACAAATCAAGCACGCGCTCACGCGATGTACCTTCTGGCACAGTAACCAGCTTTTCTTTTGGTGTCATAACTGTTGCGACGATAGCGGAAACATTTTTTTCAAAACGCAAATCACGCCCCGTCACAATCCCGACCAACTCGCCGTTATCAACCACTGGCATACCCGAAATGTTTTTTTCTTTCGTAATTGCTTTAACTTCGGCAATGGTCGCTGTCGAATGAACGGTAATCGGATCACGAATGACGCCACTTTCATGTTTTTTGACACGCGCGACTTCTGCTGCCTGTTGTTGCACCGTCATATTTTTATGAATGATGCCCACACCACCTTCCTGCGCTAAAGCAATTGCCAAACGCGCTTCGGTCACGGTATCCATCGCAGCAGAAATGAACGGCACATTCAGCGAAATGCTACGGGTTAATTGAGTGACCAAAGACACATCTTTAGGTAGCACGGTCGAATGTGCTGGCACGAGCAGGACATCATCAAAGGTAAGCGCTTCTTCAAGAATTCGCATAATGGGTCACCTATTAAATATTGTTATGGACAAATTAAAAACTTTTTACGCCTAAAATGTGCTTCTACCGTAGAATAAACAGCATGCTCACGTCACAGGATGTGTTGTATTATATAATTCAGCAGGCTTGCTGGTAAAGTTAAACAAGAATAAACGCGTCGCTCACAACACTTTTGGAGAAAAACATGAAAAAAACACTGACCTTATTGGCTGTCCTTTCTTTGTCTGGACTGACAGGTTGTGCCACAACAGAAGTGGCAAAAGGCACTGGTAACGCAGCTTTTGATGAAGCCGCAGCAGTGGCAAGCGAAAAGAACGCAAAATCAATCAAAGCAGGTTACGCTTGGACATCGGCATCAATTAAGAGTAAATATGGCGATGACAAAATCGAAAGCGGAAAGGCTTACAAAGCAACAGGCAGAAAATTGAGTATGGTTGATGTTGCCATTTACGAAGGTGAAGAAGCTCTGAAAAAAGGCGATGAAGCGACAGCGATGAAAAAAGTGAAACTGGCTAACGAACTAGCAGATGCTCAGCTGTCTCAGCAAGAGATCAGCAGCAAATATCAAGTTCTTTGGAAATAAGCATAAATATAACTAGGCTCAAGACTAGGTGACAATCGTCTGGTTTTGAAGCCTGTAAAACCATTTAAGTTTAAGTCGAAAATCCCGCATAAAGCGGGATTTTCGACTTAAAGGCAATTAAAAAGCAACTTACTTCTTCTGCAGCTCTAAGGCTTCTTTCGACATGCGACGGTAATTGTCTGGCATTTCATCCCAACCAGCTTTCACTTCGCGCAATAACTCAGCGACCTCATCAAGAATGTCAGTGTCGTTTTTTGCACTCGCCTGAAATAATCGACGTACCATAAAGTCGTAAAGGGCATTCAAGTTTTCAGCCACTTCACCACCATGCTCTAAATCTAAACCACCTCGTAAGCCTGTGATAATGGTAATGGCATGATTAATGCGCTTACCTTTAATTTCATAGTCTTTACGGATCATCGCGCCCTTCGCTTGAGCAATAATATCCAATGCACCTTCGTAAAGCATCTGTACTAAACGATGAGGTGTTGCGCCCTCTACGCCTGTTTGCATGTTAGTTTGCGCGTACTGCTGCAAAAAACGATTACGAACCATTGCGTTCATTCCTAATTACTCCCTAGTGCCGAGAAAACGATCTTGTTTTGATACTTGAGTTATCGACGGCTTGTAGGAAATCTTTAATAAAAAAGCCGAGATTTCTCTCGGCTGTTTCTGTTAAACGGCTACCACGCCGATTTTCTCGAGTTTATCACTCTCGACTTGGTAATCGGGCAGCTTATCGAACTGTAAATAACGATAAATATCTGCCGTCATGGTGTCCAGTTTGCCTGCATACTCAAGGTACTCGGCTGGCGTTGGTAAATAACCCAATTTAGCAATAACCGCCGCCAATTCTGCCGAGCCCAAATACACCATGGCATCCTTACCCAAACGATTGGGGAAGTTACGTGTCGATGTTGAAAATACCGCCGAACCATCACGCACACGTGCTTGGTTACCCATACATAACGAACACCCTGGCATTTCCATCCGTGCGCCAGCTTTACCAAAGATGCTGTAATAACCCTCTTCCATTAATTGGTGCTGATCCATTTTGGTCGGAGGAGCTACCCACAATGTGGTGGGTAAACCGCCCATACCATCCAACACCTTGCCTGCCGCGCGGTAATGACCGATATTGGTCATGCACGAACCGATAAACACTTCATCGATTTTGCCACCTGCCACTTCCGACAACTTACGAACATCATCAGGGTCATTCGGACACGCCACTAAAGGCTCGGTAATGGTGTTCAAATCGATTTCGATGATTTCGCTATATTCCGCGTCTTTATCCGCCTTGAGTAGGCTTGGGTTCGCTAACCATGCTTCCATGCCTTCAATACGACGTTCGAGCGTGCGCACGTCGCTATAACCATTAGCAATCATCCAACGCATTAGCGTAATGTTACTGCGCAAGTACTCCGCAACCGAATCTTCACTTAGCGCAACCGTACAACCATTGGCAGAACGCTCGGCAGAGGCATCCGACAACTCAAATGCCTGCTCTACTTTTAAGTCTGGTAAACCTTCGATTTCTAAGATACGACCGTTAAAGACATTTTTCTTGCCCTTTTTATCGACCGTTAATAAGCCTTTTTGAATGGCGACGTAAGGAATCGCATTAACTAAATCACGCAAGGTAATACCCGGTTGCATTTTACCTGTGAATCGTACTAAAACGGATTCTGCCATATTCAACGGCATCACACCTAAGGTTGCAGCAAAAGCAACCAAACCAGAACCTGCTGGGAAAGAAATTCCGATGGGGAAACGCGTATGCGAATCACCGCCTGTACCGACGGTATCGGGCAACAGCAAACGGTTCAACCATGAGTGAATCACACCATCTCCTGGGCGAAGCGACACACCACCACGGCTGGTAATAAACTCGGGCAAGCTGTGCTGTAATTTAATGTCGACAGGCTTAGGATAAGCGGCTGTATGACAAAAAGACTGCATGACCAAATCGGCACTAAAGCCCAAACAAGCAAGTTCTTTAAGCTCGTCACGCGTCATCGCACCTGTTGTATCTTGAGAACCTACTGTGGTCATGTGTGGCTCGCAATACTGACCCGCACGCACGCCTTCTAGGCCACAGGCTTTACCAACCATTTTTTGCGCTAAGGTGTAACCCTTACCTGTATCGTTCGGAATCGACTGACGCAAGAATAATTCAGAGGCTGGCAGCCCTAAGGTGCGACGCGCACGTTCCGTCAGCGCACGACCAATGATTAACGGCACACGTCCACCCGCGCGCACTTCGTCCGACAAAGTTTCTGGGGTTAAGGTGAAAGTTGCAATCACGTCACCTTTGTCATTATGAATTTCGCCTTTGAATGGGTAAATGGTAATCACATCCCCCATTTCCATCGCGCTCACGTCACATTCAATCGGCAGACTGCCCGAATCCTCTGCGGTGTTAAAGAAAATCGGGGCGATTTTACCGCCCAATACCACGCCACCTTGACGCTTATTCGGTACATGAGGAATGTCATCGCCAAACCACCACATCACCGAGTTCATTGCCGACTTACGTGACGAGCCTGTACCGACCACATCGCCCACGTAAGCAACAGGATGACCTTTCGCTTTTAATTCGGTAACGAGTTCAGGCAAGTTCGGAAAGCGATCACGCAACATGGCTTTAGCATGAACAGGAATATCAGGACGACTCCACGCTTCGGTTGCGGGTGATAAATCGTCGGTGTTCGTCTCACCCGATACCTTGAAAACCGTAACCGTAATAGATTCCGCTAAGGCTGGCTTATCGGTAAACCATTGCGCATCCGCCCAAGCCTGTACCACTTTTTGCGCCCATGCATTGGTTTTCGCTTTTTCGGTCACATCATGATAAGCATCATAAATCAGCAAGATTTTGCTTAAAGCAGCACACGCCGCTTCTGCAGTCGTGTCATTATCAAGCAAAGCAATTAAGGGAACGACATTGTAACCACCGATCATCGTGCCCAAAATTTCAGTGGCACATACCTGACTAATTAATGAGCAAACAACTTTGCCATGCGCAACATCTGCTAAAAACGCCGCTTTAACGTAAGCAGCTTGATCAACCCCTGGTGGCACGCAATCGACCAATAGGTGCATGAGAAATTCAGCTTCACCTGCGGGTGGATTTTTCAACAAGTCAACAAGCTGCGCAACCTGCTCTGCCGTTAGAGGTAAGGGCGGCACACCTTCGATGGCGCGTTCTGCAGTGTGCTGGCGATAAGTGGTTAACATAAGCGTTTTGCTCCCAAATCAGGTAAAATAAGTGTCATAGTATTGATTTTAGCAAAAAGGATAGGTTTTCGCATGGAACTCAGCGCATTAACGGCAATTTCTCCTGTTGACGGTCGCTATGGCGCACGTTTAGTCCCACTTCGTCACATTTTTAGTGAATTTGGCTTAATTAAATATCGCACTGCCGTTGAAGTGGCATGGTTGATTGCGCTATCGGAAGAAAGTGGTATTAACGAAGTGCCTGCACTATCGAGCGACGCACGTGCGCATCTCGAAAAATTGGTTTCTGGGTTCGATATGACGATTGCACAAGCAGTCAAAAACCACGAAAAAACGACCAACCACGACGTCAAAGCGGTTGAGTATGCCATTAAAGACCACATCGAAAGCAACGCAGAACTCGCGGCGGTTAAAGAGTTCGTTCACTTTGCTTGCACGAGCGAAGACATCAATAACTTATCTTATTCGTTAATGCTTAAAGATGCGCGTGACACGGTGTTACTACCAATCATGCAAGAAGTCATTGATGCCATGACCCAGAAAACATTGGACTATGCCGATGTATCAATGCTTGCTCGTACACATGGTCAGGCTGCCAGCCCAACCACGATGGGTAAAGAATGGGCAGTATTAACTTACCGTTTGGCGCGTCAGCGTCAGCAGTTAGCCAATGTCCGTTTGTTGGGTAAAATCAATGGTGCAACGGCTAACTACAATGCACACCTCGCCTCTTACCCTAATGTTAACTGGACAGCCCTCTCGCAAAAAGTGATCGCAGGTATAGGCTTAACGTATAACCCCTACACCACGCAAATCGAACCACACGACTTTATTGCTGAATACCTGCAAGCTATTGAGCGTTTCAATACCATTTTGACCGACTTTGATCGCGATATCTGGTCGTACATTAGTAATGGGTTCTTTAAGCAAAAAGTCATTGCTGGTGAAGTCGGATCTTCTGCCATGCCGCATAAAGTTAACCCAATCGACTTTGAAAACTCGGAAGGCAATTTGGGGATGGCGAATGCGATTATGGCGCACTTAGCAGCTAAGTTACCCATTTCTCGTTGGCAGCGTGATTTGACGGATTCGACCGTGTTACGCAATTTAGGGGTGGGTATCGCACACAGTATGATTGCTTATCAGGCAACGCTGAAAGGCATCAGCAAGTTAGAGCTTAACGAAGCTGCCATTGCTGCCGACTTAGACAATAATTGGGAAGTGTTGGCGGAAGCAGTACAAACCGTCATGCGTCGTTATGCCATCGAAAAGCCTTACGAGAAACTGAAAGAACTCACGCGTGGTAACAAGTTGAATGCCGCTGGTATGCGCGAGTTCATTGCTAAGCAAGACTTACCAGAAGAAGCGAAGACTTATTTAGCGAACTTAAGCCCAGCAACTTATATTGGTAATGCAGCGCAACAGGCTAAGAATATTAAAGCCGAATTGGCAAGCATTCGCGAAACCTGTCCTATGTAACTGTGGCAATTTTACAGCCTGTCGATGTGGCGGGCTGTTCAGTTATATCGACATAATAAATCAGCGCATATAATAATATTTTCTAACAAGCACCGACTTAAAACCAAAATTGGCACGAACCATGCTTTTATCTTTGCAAGATTAACGCACGGAGCGATGACAAATGGAAACCATTCAAAACCAAACACAAGACAGCAGTTTACTAAAGCCTTACGTTTATGACCGTGAGCTAGAAACTGATTTAAGTGAAAAGACACACGTTTATATTTTATTGTTACTGCAGCGTAGTGTTGAAAAAGGCGTGCAAGCCAAAGAATGCCACGAAAAAGGTGAACTGGTTGCTAAGGGTTTCCATCTGGGTCGCATGACCACGTTGGTTGATGCTTTGCGAGATCGCCTCGTCTTTAAAGAGCAAAACATCATTGCTTACAACTTCGCCGAATTGTATGAATATGTTGATTTCAGCATTCAACAAGCGGTTACAGAAGCAGGAACGGAATATTTAGAAAGCGCTATCTTAATTATGAACGAGCTGAAGCAGGCTTGGGAAGAAGCCATGCACCTCACAGGAAATGGCACAACGCCCGTTCAATAACCCCTTCTCGATGTTGCTGTTTTGTTCTCGCAGCAATGTCTCATGATCTCCTCCCATTGCCGGTAGGTCTGCTTGACCTCCGGCCTTTTTATTATCACCCCTTTTATCAAAACATTCAAAGCCACGCTTCTAAGATATGATTCAAGTACCGATAACCTAAGTCTGTTGTCGTTAAAGTATGCGTCATTGGCAACAAAAACCCATCACCAACCCCTTGTTTCCATTGATTTTCGATCGAAGCTAAATTTAATCCTGTTCGATTCTTATATTTTTCTACATCAACCCCTTCACGCAGACGCAAGGCGTTCATTAAAAACTCAAATGGTAAGTTTTTTGCATCAATCCGCTCGGTTTTAGCCAACAATCCAGATTCAATATCCTGCACATAACGCACAGGGCTTTTCGCGTGATCGGTACGCACAATGGTGCCAACTGCCAGCGTCAGCTTGCCATGCGCACCTGCACCGATACCGACATAATCGCCAAACTGCCAATAATTTAAATTATGACGACTGGCATTGCCGCGTTTTGCTTGCCATGCCGACACCTCATAACGGTCAAAACCTGCCCCCTCTAGTCGCTGATGGCAAAGCAGTTGTAAGTTATCGGCTAGATCATCATCAGGTAAGGATTTAGGCGGACGGGCAAAAAATGGCGTATTCGGCTCAAGGGTGAGTTGATAATGAGAAAGGTGTTCGGGTGCAAAAGATAAGGCTGTTTCGATATCAACAAGCGCAGTTTTCTCGGTTTGACTAGGCAAACCAACCATTAAATCCAAATTAATGTTATCAAAGCCAATTTTTCTTGCCACCTCAATCGCTTGCTTCGCTTGATTGCCATCATGAATACGACCAATCTGCTTTAACAATTCTGTATCAAAGCTTTGGATTCCCAACGACAAACGATTAACACCTGCTGCATAATATCCCGCGAAATGCGCCGCATCAACCGTACCAGGATTAGCTTCCAAGGTAATTTCACAGTCGCTCGTCAAGGTGGCATCTTTTGCCACCCGCTCTAACACAGCGGCAATAAAGCGCGGATGCGCTAACGAGGGCGTACCACCGCCAAAAAAAACACTGCTGATCGCTCGCCCCGACAAAGCAGGCAATTGTAACGCCCAGTCGTCGAGCAAAGCCCGCGCATAACGCGCCTCATCGGCATCGCGTGCAACATGAGAATTAAAATCGCAATAGGGGCATTTTTGTACGCACCAAGGCCAATGCACATAAAGCGCTAACGGAATCGTTTGAGCAATAATGGACATTACAAGGCTTCTAACTGCTTCAGTAACAATTGCATCGATTGACCACGATGACTGATACGATTCTTTTCGCTGGCATCGAGCTGCGCGCTAGCGCAGCCATGCGTGGGCACATAAAACAGCGGATCATAACCAAAACCACCCTCACCGACTGCTGACGTAAGAATACGTCCTTCCCATATGCCTTGAGCAATCAATGGCAAAGGATCATGCGCATGACGCATATAAACGACAACACTTACGAATCGCGCTGACCGTTCAGCTTCTGGCACATCGTGCATTGCGGCTAATAATTTATCGTTATTAGCTGCATCACTAGCACCTAACCCCGCATAGCGTGCCGAATAAATACCAGGCTCGCCTGCTAAAGCATCAACAACCAACCCAGAATCATCAGCAATGGCAGGCAAACCCGTTTGTAAAGCGGCAGCTCGCGCTTTGATGAGTGCATTTTCAACAAAAGTCAGCCCATCTTCTGGCGGTTGAACAACATTAAACATCGACTGCAAGTGCACATTTAATCCCAACGGCGCTAATAATGCCGTTAACTCTTTGGCTTTTTTGGCGTTACCAGACGCTAATACAAGCTTCATGATGCAGCCTGTAAAATCGCTTGCTGCGCAACAAATAATTGTTCGATGCCCGCTTGAGCCAAGGTTAGCATCGCCTGCATTTCAGCAAATGAATAAGGTTCGGCTTCGGCCGTGCCCTGCACTTCAATAAAGCGACCATCATTCACCATAACCACATTCATATCGGTATGTGCCGCTGAGTCTTCAGCGTAATCTAAGTCGAGGACTGGCTCGCCTTGATAAATACCGACAGAGACCGAAGCAACTTGATACAACAATGGGGTTTGCTTTAACTTTCCCGATGCCATTAACCCCTTAATTGCTAAAGCCAAAGCAACATAACCACCCGTAATCGCAGCGGTACGTGTACCCCCATCTGCTTGTATCACATCACAATCAATAATAACGGTGCGCTCGCCCAACTGCTTCATATCAACCGCTGCACGTAATGAGCGACCAATCAAACGCTGAATTTCTTGCGTGCGCCCTTGTTGTTTTCCACGAACGGACTCTCGATCCATACGCGTCGAGGTTGAACGGGGCAACATACCATACTCAGCCGTTACCCAACCCTCACCCTTACCACGCAAAAAGCTAGGCACTTTTTCATCAACCGATGCCGTACAAATCACTTTGGTATTACCGAACGAAATCAAGACAGAACCTTCTGCATGCAAGGTAAAGTCAGGCAAAATATTAACATTACGCATCTCATTCGATTGACGTAGACTGGGGCGTGAAAAAGGTGTCGACATAAGCGTTTCCTATAAATAAAGCTAAAGAATTAAGTTTAATTATAGCCCCAACAGCAAATATTCGTTACAATCTATAAACTAATAACAAAATTAACAGGAAACGCCCATGCGTAGTATGACGGCTTTTGCCCGCGCCAGTAAGACATTACCAAACGGTGGTCTCATCTGGGAGATTAAATCAGTCAACCACAGATTCTTAGAAGTTTTTGTACGTATGCCCGAGGAAGTACGTCACGTTGAAATGATGGTGCGTGAGCGTCTGCGTGAAAAACTCAGTCGAGGAAAAGTAGAAGCAACCCTTAAATTGCAACTATTACCAACAACCGATAGTGCGTTGCTTGATGTTGATCGTTTGAATCAGATTGCTAACTTGGTTGCACAGATTCAAGAGAGCGTTCCTGGTACAAAAAATCTCGACCCTATGACCATTCTGGCATGGCCAGGTATTATGCAAAATAGCGCTGGCGACGGTGACGCACTAGAGCAAGCGATTATTGCTGCTTGTGACGAAGCAATTGATGCACTGAATACAGCTCGTGAGCGCGAAGGTTTTGCTTTAGCAGAAATCATGCGTCAACGCGCTGAAGCATCATTAAAGTTGGTCGAAAACCTACAACGTATGGCTCCCGAAATTATCCGTCGCCATATCGACAATTTGCGTGCCCGTGTGCGCGATTTAGCAGGAGAATTGGATGAGGGACGTTGGTCGCAAGAAGTTGTCTTATTGGCACAGCGTTCTGATGTAACCGAAGAGCTTGATCGTCTATCGACGCACTTGAAAGAGATTTTTAGTATTCTTAAAAAAGAAGAGCCAGTTGGTCGTCGTTTAGATTTCTTGATGCAAGAATTGAACCGTGAAGCTAATACATTGGGCGCTAAAGCATGTACGATGGACATCACACAGGTTAGCTTGGCACTGAAAGTATTGATTGAGCAGATGCGCGAGCAGATTCAAAACTTAGAATAACATAATTCAGATCAAGTTAACTGACTTGTCAAGTAACCTGATACTAAGGTATAGTTTCACTGTCAACTGAGGCGTTTTGGAGTATAAAATGATTGAGTTATTAAAATTTGTCGGTTTCGTGGTAGCAGGTGTTGTTGTTCCCTTAGCCGTTATTCTTGGTGTTTACTTCGGTGTTTTACCACAAGAGATTAAGTCTGTTGTTGGAACCATCGGCACCGCTATGGCAATCAGCATCATTGTTGGCTTTAGTGTGTGGATGCTGTGGGACGATATCAAGTCGGGTCGCTACAGCAAAGCATAAGCTTTGCTTAAGCACACAGCAAAAAGCTCAGCATCGTGCTGGGCTTTTTTGTTTTCTACAACCCCTCTTTTTCTGGCATAATAAGCAGTATGCCTATATACGAGATTTTTTATGGAACGCGTCCTACCCACTGCTTCAAGTAATCAACCCAGTTCAAAAACGCGCACTCTTTTTGATGATGATTTTCATATTCAACCATCGGACGCTGAACAGCAGCATACGCATGGACACGATCGTTATCCGCATGCAACCCAACCCAAACAACGCAAACCCATGTCGAGATGGGTCAAACTTTTTATCTGGACCAGTTTATTAGGTACGCTTTCTACAGTCGGCATTCTCGCTTTTGCAGCCTTTAGTTATTGGACAACCATTTACCCGACACTTCCCGATGTGAATGAACTGAAAACCGTGCAAATGCAAGTTCCCCTGCGCATTTATACCAGCGACAACAAATTGATGGCAGAATACGGTGAAAAACGTCGCATTCCCTTGAACTATGAACAATTCCCACCGCAAATGATTCAGGCAATTTTAGCGGCTGAAGATGATCGTTTCTTTGAGCATCCAGGTGTCGACTATCAAGGCATTCTTCGTGCCGTTTTTGAGTTGGTCAAAACTGGTCACAAAAGCCAAGGCGGATCAACCATTACCATGCAAGTAGCACGGAATTTTTTCTTGTCGCCAGAAAAATCATTTATGCGTAAAATCAATGAGATCGTTCTGTCATTTAAAATTGAACACGAGCTTAGCAAAGAAGAAATTATTGCGCTTTATTTAAACAAAATTTTCTTAGGGCATCGCTCATATGGCTTTGCAGCAGCGGCACAAACTTATTATGGACGCAGCATCGATCAACTCACTGTCGACGAGTTTGCCACATTAGCTGGGCTTCCCAAGGCACCATCGACACTCAATCCAGTTACCAACCCAGAAGCGGCTAAAAACCGTCGTGACTACGTACTGCGCCGCATGAGCGAATTGGGCTATATCAGCGACAACGAACGCATTCAAGCGCAAGCACGCCCTGTCGAATCTGCTATTCATAACGCTGTTATCGAAGCCAATGGTGACTACATCAGCGAAATGATTCGCCAATGGACGATTGAAAAATTTGGTGAAAATGCACTAGAGCAAGGGTTAAACATTACCACAACCATTCGTGCAGACTTACAAACACAAGCGCAAAAAGCCATTAATGTCGGTGTTTTGAGCTATGAACGCCGCCACGGTTACCGAGGTCCTGTTGTTGTGCTTGATAGCGCGGCACAAGCACAATGGCCGACCAGCATTAAAGATACCATCGAACCAGACGATTTAAATCTTGCACTAGTGACGGCTTGGAACGACAAAACGCGCATTACCAGTATTAAGCTCAAAGACGGTAGTCTGCAATCACTCGATAGTAAAACGACCGACTGGGCAAAAAGTTTTAAAGAACCTGGGCGTAAAAACTTTTTGCAAGTTGGTGATGTGATTTATGTCGACAAACAAAGCGATGTTTGGCGACTGGCACAAGCACCACGCGTACAATCTGCCCTTGCCAGTATCGATAGTAAAACAGGCGCAATTCTTGCCCTTTCGGGAGGCTATGATTTCTCACGCAATCAGTTTAACCGTGCGGTGCAAGCCCGTCGTCAACCTGGTTCGAGCTTCAAGCCTTTCTTATACATGGCAGCACTCGAAAAAGGCTATACACCCGCAAGCCTCATTAATGATGCCCCGATTACCCAGTATGATGAGTTTAGTGAAGACTACTGGCGACCAGAGAACTACACAGGAAAGTTCGGCGGTCCTACGCGCATGCGTGCAGCATTGATTCATTCACTAAACTTAGTGTCTATTCGCATTTTACAAGATATTGGTGTGGATTATTTCTTATCTTATCTGAAAGGGCTAGGCATCCAGACCAAAGAAATGGAGTCGATTCGCAATTTATCTATTGCACTGGGGACTTCGTCGGTTAACTTGTTAGAACATGCTGGAAACTATGCCATGCTTGCTAATGGTGGTTATCGTGTACAGCCTTATTTTGTTAGCAAAGTAACCGATCCTAAAGGCAACATTGTTTATGAGTCGGTAGATCGCCCTTTCTGTGAAGAAAACTGTAGCGACAATACAGCAGCACGCGTTATTAATCCCAAGACACATTACCTCATCACCAGCATGATGCAAGATGTGGTGCGTATGGGTACAGGACATGGCGCAATGGTTCTTAAACGAAACGACTTAGCAGGTAAAACAGGAACCACCAACGACATCAAAGACACTTGGTTTATGGGATTTAACCCTGATATTGTGACGGGGGTCTGGATGGGATTCGACCAACCCGATAGTCTTGGCAGACAAGAATCAGGTGGTTCATCATCGTTGCCCATTTGGGTCGACTATATGCGTCTAGCACTTAAAGACAAACCTGACTTAGGGGCATACAAAAGACCAGAAGGCATTGTTAGCCGCCGTATCGATGGCACAACAGGCGAGCTACTGCCCGATAGCAAAGTAGGTGGTATAACCGAAGTGTTCGATCAAGATAATTTACCCGCTACTGCAGCAGCCGATCCGTTGCGAGAACTGCAACATGAACTTTTCTGAGTGGCAACAAATCGCGAGTGATGCTGGGGTAGGCACGGTTGAAAGCGCACAAAAACAGCAAGACAAGGATTATCAACAGTGCTGGCAACTGATAACAGATCAGGGGCGTTACTTTGTCAAAACACGCGTTAAACGTGATATACCCTTGCTGCGTACACAAGCCTATAGCCTGAAAGCAATAGCACAAACAGAAACCTTGCGCTGTCCGTTGGTGATTGCACAGGGTCAGACACATAAAACAGCATGGCTTGTTCTAGAATGGTTATCATTAAAACAAACTGGCGATCAAGTGCGGCTCGAACAACAACTTGCTGCCTTACATCAGCATACTGGCGCACAATTTGGCTGGCAAGAAACGAATTTTATCGGTCAGTGTATTCAACACAATCATCAGCTAACAGACTGGACTTCCTTTTATCGCAGTCAACGCCTATTACCGCAATTACGCAGAGCGGCAGAACAAGGACTAGCGACCAAAAGTGTCGCACATATCGATCAATTACTGGACACACTTGAGATCTATTTGAGCGATCACCACCCCAAGCCGAGTCTGTTACATGGGAATTTTTGCACAGATCATATCGCTTTTCTAGAAGATGCAACGCCTGTTGTTTTCAGCCCGTCTTGTTACTATGGCGATTTAGAAATGGATTGGGCGGCTGCTGAATTATCGGGACTGAGCATGAGTGGGTTTGATGCCGACAGCGCAATAGACAGTCGCGCAACAGAGCGATATCAAAAAAGAAAAGAAGTCTATCAACTTTACTACTTACTCGTTGCTTTTAACCAAAATAAGCCAAGTTATGCCAGCATGATTCAGCAACAATTAAGCAATCTTCAAAAAATCATCAACGCTTAACACAAGATAAGCTTCAACGGCTGACTTTTCTACCGCAATCCCACGGTAAACATTTAACGAATCGATACGATACGCATAGTCAATGTGTTTGGTTTGAGAGACAAATGAATCAATCATCGTCTTCTTTTTATCACGCAAGGGATTGTTTAAATCAACGTAACGATTCCATACAGGCAAAGTAGCCCAGACTTCATAAAAAGCAATCTGCAAGCTTTTCTTATATTGTTTTTCGCGCAATAAGCGCTGTAATAACCAAGTCACTGCCTTGTGATCGGGATGTTGGTCTAAAAAGTTGGGAATAAAAATCATATCGGCAGACGCAATCGACAAGCCAGAAAAACGCTGATAGGCTTGCATCAGAGATCGGTCAGTAATGCCCAGATAGCGAAAATTGCGCACCCCTGCCAAAGCCATTGCAGCTGCAAGCTCCAACTCTCGTATTTCAATTAACCGCTGAACGGGTATGGCAGGATCGCCACGCGAACCATCGGTTAAGCAGACAACTTCACACTGTGAGGGATACTGTGCTAACACCCCACCACAGCCAATACTCTCATCGTCAGGATGCGGCGCTAAGATGAGTAAGCGTGCATTTATTTCAATATTAATTGGCTTAGGCAGCACGTTTTCCGTGATAGGTATGACAGGAACAGATGCTAAAAAACGAAAGAACAAACGTCTGGCAATAAAATCACTGGCTAAGCGTGTGCGCTTCCATAATGTTAAAGCACGCCCGATTAAGTAACGCAATCTAGGCACGATACAGCCTCCTAACGGCTAAACTTGGCAGCAAGAGCTTTTGCTACCACGTCAGGAACAAAGTCGGCAATGGCACCGCCTAAACGGGCAATCTCACGCACTAAGCTCGAAGAAATAAAACCATACTGTTCCGCAGGTGTTAAAAACACCGTTTCCACACGCGCATCCAAGCGACGGTTCATACTTGCCAATTGAAACTCATATTCAAAGTCAGATACCGCTCTCAAACCACGTAAAATAACCTGTGCGTCTACAGAGTGAACAAAGTCAACCAATAAACATGAAAAACCCAACACTTGCACATTTGGCAAGTGTGCCAAAGACGCTTGAGCCAAGGCAATCCGCTCATCTAAACTAAATAAGGGATGTTTGCCTGCATTGTCAGCGACCGCAATGACAACCTGCTCAAACAAACGTGCACCGCGTTCGATGATATCAACATGACCGCTGGTAATCGGGTCAAACGTACCTGGATAAACAACCTTAGTCATGAATGCAACTCATTTTCGGGCGTTCTAAACTGCCACAAACCAAAACTCACGCCCCCTGACTGCTGCTGACGATATTGACGCAAATAAGGCAAGGATACCACACGTTCCTTAGGTTGTTCGATATACAACCACGCATTTGGCTTTAACCAACCATTATTGATCAACAGTTTCAACCATGAATCTAAGTCGGCATCACGAAAAGGTGGATCTAAAAACACGCCATCAAAGGCCTTTTGCTGTGCGTTATTGGCAAGCCATACTTGCGAATCGACATTAATCACTGTTGCACCCTGTGCGGCTAGCAACTGCTTATTCGCCTGTAACTGTTTAGCAACTAAGCTACTTTTTTCGAGCATCACCACCTCGCTTGCTCCACGCGATAATGCCTCAAAACTCAGCGCACCAGAGCCAGCAAACACGTCAAGCCACTGACTCCCTTCCCACTCGAACTGTAACCAGTTAAACAAGGTTTCACGAATCCTATCCCCAGTCGGGCGCAAATCCTCACTAACAGGAACGGGCAGCTTTCTGCCACGCCACTGTCCGCCAATAATGCGAACGAAACCCGCGCCTTGCGTTTGCTTGATGTTTTGCTTCGGCTTAATGATGACCTCCTGCAACAGGCGCAGTTAACGTCTGAACTGGCGCATCGACCTTACTCGGCTTACCCAACACAACGCCAGTCCAACGCTCGGGTTTGAGTTGTGCTTGAACGACTTTCATTAAGGTATCACGATCAATGGCTCGAACTTTATTAGGAAAAGTTGCTAACCAATCATTGGGCAAATCGTAAAAACCCATCATAGCCAAGTAAGCGACGATGTCTTTATTGCTATCGGTTTCTAAGGCAAATCCACCGATGATGTTATCTTTATGCTCGTCCAATTCAGCTTGCGGAATATCTTTCAGCAATCCCATGACCGTTTCTTGCACCACTTTTAATGCTTCGCTGGTATTGGCATTGGCTGTTTTGAGTGAAACGAACCAAGGACCTGTTTGGTGCATCGGTAACAAACTCGAACCAACACCATATACCAAGCCGCGCTTTTCACGCACTTCTTCCATTAAACGTGATGCAAAACCACTGCCGCCCAAAATATGATTGGCTAAATACAAAGCAACATAATCTTTATCTTGACGCGTGACACCCAGCTGCCCCAATAAAATTTGCGTTTGTGTCGAGGAGAATTCTATCGATTCTAAGCCTGTAGGTGGCGCGGTCACATTAGGCAAAGCAGCAACCTTGTCACCAACAGGCAATGCATCGGCCAACTGTTCGGCAATGGCTTGCGCTTGTGTCTTGCTAACCGCTCCAACGATCGCTACAGTAGCGTTGTTAGCCAAATAATAACGTTGATAAAAAGCCTTCAAGTCTGCCGATGTCATGGCTTTAACCGTATCCTCACGCCCCTCTGCTGGCGTTGCGTAAGGATGAGAACCATAGAGACGTTGCCAAAAACGATCGTTTGCTAACGCACCTGCCGATTGTTGTTTTGCCAGCAATGACGTTAATAAGCTCGCTTTTTCACGCATCAAAACCGCATCCGAAAAGCTCGGTTGGCTAATCGCTGTGCGGATCATCGCTAAAGCTGGCGTGAGAATTTCAGGACGCGTGAGGCTGCGCAGACTCACAACCGCCATATCTTTGAGCGATTGCGTCGAAAAACTCACCCCCAAAGCCTCTGATTCCGCAGCAAAAACTTCTTCATCACGCTGCGCATCACCCATGCCAATTAACTCGGACGTTAAATACGCAACACCTTTTTTGTTACCATCACGCGCTGATCCTGCATCAAATACCATACGGACATCGACCATCGGCAACTCTGGCGCGTAGGCATAGAGCACCTTCGCGCCTTTGGGCGTTTGCCATTGATCAATCGTTAAGGCTGCCTGTGCTGAAAAACTGCTCAGCGCCACGAATGTGACGAGGAATAAATGCTTCATTGCTTCGCTCCCTGTTCAATTAAGGCTGTTTTAGGTAAGAGATAAGCCACCGTTAAACGATCTTCGACCAACCATTTTTGTGCTGCTGCTTGCACCTGCGCTGCTGTGACCGAGCGCAAGCGCTCAAGGTATGCGTCGATCTCTGCTAATGGGATGTCGACAGTCGCTGCCTCACCTAACTTCATGCCTTGAAAAAACATCGAATCTTGACCAAAAATATAGGAGGACTCGACCTGAGCCAGCACGCGCTTTAATTCAGCATCACTGACACCCTCTTTAACCAACTTGGCAATGCTGGCTTTCATCGCTGCTTCTGCTTGCTCCAAAGTAACGCCTTCGCTGGTCACAGCAGACAAGGTAAACTGTGTCGATAAACGCGCATATAGGTCATAACCAGCATCTGCTCGTGTTAACTGCTGACTGCCACGGACAAGCTCTTTACTTAAACGCGCACTACTACCGCCATCTAAAACATGAGCCAGCACTTCCAGCGCATATGCCTCTTGCTTATTCTCGCTGGTTTTCCACGATGGTACGGCATAACCCATCATTAGGCTTTGAATCTTAGCTTTTTCATCACGCACCACCAGTCGCTTCTCACCAACAGGTACTAATTCTTGGCTTGGTTTGTGTAACCCTGTTGGTCGAATTGGCAAACAACCAAATTTTTCTTTGGCCAGCGCAAACACCGCCTCGGGCTTAACGTCGCCCACGACCACCAATGTGGCATTATTCGGCGAGTACCATTGGTTATACCATGTTTGAAGCTCGCTGAGTTGATAAGACTCGATGTCTTTTTGCCAGCCAATGACAGGGCGACGGTAAGGATTGACGCTATAAGCAATGGCATCGAATCGTTCCTGCAAGCGTGCTTCTGGGCTATCTTCGACACGCATACGACGTTCTTCTAATACCACTTGACGCTCTTTCTGAAACTCGGCCTCATCTAATTTCAAATAGCCCATACGTTGCGCTTCTAATTCGAACATACGCCCTAAATGCGATGTTTCGATGTTCTGGAAATAAGCCGTGTAATCTTGACTGGTAAAGGCATTTTCTGAACCACCCAAACGCGCAACAATTTTAGAAAACTCGCCTGGTTTTAATTTGGCAGTTCCTTTAAACATCATATGCTCGAGAATGTGAGATACACCTGTGATACCCTCTGGCTCATAGCTTGCGCCGACTTTATACCACACCTGAGAAGTCACAACAGGTGCACGATGGTCTTCCTTTACCAGCACCATCAACCCATTGTCTAATTGGAACTGAGCAACCTCTGTAGCATAAACTGGCATTACAGACATTGCAAACAACGAAAAAACCACTTTTTTGATCAATAACATCGCTTATCTCCTTGAGTCTGCGCGTTTGAGCATCTATCATTACCTAACACTGTAAGAGTAAATGATATGTTCTCGATTTTCAAACGCAAATCTGCAAAACCCGATACAAATATGATTCAGGATGGTGTTGTCACGCCTGAAACACTAACAAAAGACCTTGTCTCAGAAAGCCTTTCCTCGCCACAAGTTAGTACAGAAAAACCAACAGAGTCACCCTTAATCATTACAACAGCCGTGAGTGCGAGCGAGAAAGCAAATGATAAAAAGCCTGGGTTTCTCGGCAAACTTTGGCAAAGCATGTCCCGAACACGTGAGCGTTTAGGGAGCGGATTAAAAAGCTTATTAACAGGTAAGCGCACACTCGATGCCAACACCCGTGACGAATTAGAAACCCTACTGCTCACTGCTGATATTGGGCTTGATACCACGGATGCATTGCTTGAACAGCTCAGTCGCGTCAAACTCAAAGAGGGCGAAGACTTGTTATCGGCATTAGCTCAGTTGCTGATTGCCATGCTCAACGAAGCCCAGCAAAGACCTCAAATCGTACCTGAAAATACACCACGTGTCATTTTAATGGTCGGCGTGAACGGCGTTGGCAAAACAACCAGTATCGCTAAACTAGCACATCACTTTTTAGCCGATCACAAAAAAATACTCCTCGCAGCAGGTGATACGTTTCGTGCCGCTGCCGTAGAACAGATCAAAACATGGGGCGATCGCCACAATGTTCCTGTTATTTCACAGGGACAAGGGAGTGATGCCGCCAGCGTACTCTACGACGCCTTACAAGCGGCACAAGCTCGCAAAGTAGACGTGATGATTGGCGACACCGCTGGGCGCTTGCACACCCAAGGGCACTTGATGGATGAGCTGAAAAAAATTCGTCGCGTTATGAACAAACTCGATACCACAGCGCCTCACGAAATTTGGCTGGTAATTGATGCCACCACAGGACAAAATGCCCTCAATCAAGCGAAAGAGTTTAATGCCGCTATTGGCTTGACTGGGATTATCTTAACCAAGCTAGATGGTACTGCCAAAGGTGGTATTGTCTTGTCGCTATCGCAACAACTGGGTATCCCGATTCGCTATATCGGCATTGGCGAACAGGCAGAAGATTTACGTCCGTTTGATGCGCAAGGGTTTGTCTACGCGCTACTCGGAATTGAACAACCCTAATACAGTCATAATGAACAAACGTGTAACCAATAAGATTTGTGTCATATCCGTAAAAATTATTACAGAGTGTTTGACAAAGCAAGCAGGTTCACGTTTAATTCAGTTAAAGTACAACAAAAAGTCTAAGAAAGCGTCAAACGCTGTTGCTTAACACTTATCTAAAGGGGAAAACTGCCATGAAGATTCAATCAACACTACTGCTCTCCGCGCTGCTAGGTTGCAGCTTTTTTGCTCAAGCAGAAGAAATCAAACAAACACTCAACGGTCAAACGGTTAATGCTAACCTTGTCTTTGCCGATGGCAAAAGCTACGGAAGCCAAGTGGCATTATTGCTACACGGCACATTAACCCACAATGGTCGCTCTAACTATATTGATTTACAAAACAACCTAGCCAAGCAAGGTATTAGTACCCTGTCCATGAACCTGTCTTTGGGCTTAACAGATCGTCATGGCGAATACGACTGTGCAACACCGCATACCCATATGCATACCGACGCTTTAGTTGAAACAAAATTTTGGCTCGACTGGCTAAAACAACAGGGCGTAAAGCAAGTCACCCTCATTGGTCACTCGCGTGGTGGTAACCAGATCGCTTGGTTTGCCAATGAAAACGATAGTCCGATGATTCGTAATGTTGCGTTACTTGCCCCCGCAACAGGCGAGCAACAATCGGCAAAAGACTACCAAGAAAAGTATGGCAAGCCGCTTGCGCCCATTTTGAAAAAAGCACAAGACTTAGTCAAAGAAGGCAAAGGCACTGAGATGATGAAAGATGTTGACTTTATTTATTGCGAAAAAGCACAGGTAAGCGCAGCTGCCTTCGTTAACTATTACACAGTAAAGCCTCAATTTGACACACCTAACTTATTAAAGTCGACCAAAAAACCAACCCTGTTATTTATTGCTTCTGAGGACCAATACGTACCCGAATTGGCAACACGAATGGCATCGGTTAAAGGCAACAAAAAGCTAACCGTTGAGACGATTGATGGTGCTGATCACTTTTTTATGGACTTAGCGAATGAAGATGTTGCAGCATCCATTGCTAAATTCATCAAATAAGTATCGATACCAACATGGCGAGCAACCGACACGTTAAAGATCAACTGTTCGAACAGGTTGCACGCCTAACCAAGGCAGTAGCGAGTCCTAAACGACTCGAGCTCATCGAGTTGTTGGCGCAAGCCCCCAAAACCGTTGAAATGCTGGCAAGCGACGCACAAATCAGCATCGCACTAGCCAGTGCGCACCTTAAAGCACTCAAAACAGCTAACTTAGTCGCAAGCGATAACGAAGGCAAACACCGTCGCTATCGCTTAATGAATACTCAAGTCAGTCAACTGTGGGTCTTATTGCACCAGCTTGCTGCACAACAATTCCCAGAGTTAGCACAGCAACTCAGCGCAAGCGTTAGCGTTAAAAGCAACATTCCTGATACAGCCACCTTAATTCAGCAAAGCACAGCGCAACAGATACAACTCATTGATGTTCGTCCCGAAAATGAATATCAACAAGCACATTTACCCGCAGCGCAATCCATCCCGATCGAACAACTCGCAAACCGACTGAGCGAACTCGACAAAAGCAAACCCGTTGTTGCTTATTGTCGCGGTCCATTTTGTCTCTATGCTCGCGATGCCGTAACCTTGCTCACCCAACAAGGTTTCAATGCCAGTCAGTGGACAGATGGTATTGCCGAATATCGCGCTACCATTTATTGATTACACCCATAATTCTGACACCCTTCTCCCACACAACGGTAAGAACTGGTGGTGCTGTAACTTGGCGCATAGCGCGTGGTTTCTGTTCGACACTTATTCGGAGCCATTTGCTCTGCCATACCTGTTGCATGTCGATCGACAAAGGCACAACCAGTCAATAGCGACATCAAAAAAGCAAACATCACGGCAATATACATGATTTTCTCCCTTTCTAAGGTGTTTCCCCCTGCCACAACGCCCATTGTTACGCTAAAATGCAAAGGTTAATTTGTTTTACTATTCTACACTGGTAATACCCCCAATGGAAAATGCTACTTTACCCGTCAACGACGTGTTATTTATCCTCATCGGTGCGGTCATGGTTCTTGCCATGCATGCAGGATTTGCTTTTTTAGAAGTAGGCACCGTACGTAAAAAGAACCAAGTTAATGCACTGGTTAAAATCCTAGCTGATTTATCGGTTTCTACGCTAGCCTACTTTTTTATTGGCTATGGTGTTGCATATGGAACGAGTTTTTTAGCCGATGCTCAGACGCTATCTGCTAATGCTGGCTACGAATTGGTTAAATTCTTTTTCTTAATGACCTTTGCCGCAGCTATCCCTGCCATTATTTCGGGCGGCATTGCCGAGCGTGCTCGGTTTAATCCTCAATTAGCGGCATCCTTTGCCATTGTTGGGTTTATTTATCCCTTCTTCGAAGGCATCGCTTGGAATGGCAACTTCGGCGTACAAGAATGGTTAGAAGCAACCACTGGTGCTAAATTTCACGACTTTGCAGGATCTGTTGTGGTTCATGCCGTTGGTGGTTGGATTGCCCTTGCTGCGGTCATTCTCTTAGGTGCTCGTAAGGGTCGTTATACCAAAGATGGTATTGTATCGGCGCATCCACCATCAAACATCCCTTTCCTTGCACTAGGCTCTTGGATTTTAATTGTCGGCTGGTTTGGCTTTAACGTCATGTCGGCACAAAGAATCGAAGCTATCACTGGCTTAGTCGCACTCAATTCGTTAATGGCAATGGTTGGCGGTACGCTTGCGGCATTGATTGTCGGCAGAAACGACCCGGGTTTTGCCTACAATGGCCCACTCGCTGGCTTAGTGGCGATTTGTGCGGGTTCAGATATTGTACACCCCATTGGCGCACTCGCCATTGGTTCAGTGGCTGGTGCCATGTTTGTTTATTTGTTTATCTTTACTCAAAACAAACTCAAAATTGATGATGTCTTGGGTGTCTGGCCATTACATGGTATTTGTGGTGCTTTTGGTGGTATTGCCGCGGGTATCTTCGGCATGACTGCGCTGGGTGGTTTGGGTGGTGTTAGCCTTAGTGCACAGCTAATGGGTACAGCTATGGGCATTACGATTGCCTTTGTCGGTGGTTATATTGTCTACGGCTTGATTAAAGCACTCATTGGCATTCGTCTCACAGAAGAAGAAGAGTACGATGGTGCTGATATGACCATCCACCGCATTACAGCAACCCCAGAGCGCGAAACGCGTTGGTAATAACTTCTTTATTTACCACGCATCTAACCTACAGCCTTGTTCCACGTGAATAAGGCTTAACTTTTATAAGAACACAGATGAATACAATGACACAAACCGATGCAAGAGCACACCCGCATCACGCGGTATCGCTGACAGGAGCGCTTGTCGCTCGCCCTTCGCTCACCCCCTTAGATGCAGGATGCCAAGCCCTATTACGTGAGAAACTGCAAAGCTTGGGCTTTCATTGCGAAACGCTTGTCTTTGATGATGTCACTAATATGTGGGCGCGTAAAGGTTCTACAGCCCCCTTATTTGTCTTTGCTGGTCATACCGA
Source organism: Thiomicrospira cyclica (assembly GCA_022736205.1). Classification (GTDB taxonomy): domain Bacteria; phylum Pseudomonadota; class Gammaproteobacteria; order Thiomicrospirales; family Thiomicrospiraceae. The sequence goes on along the minus strand of DZAT01000020.1, from coordinate 9,191 downwards.
CGTGGTTCCCACTGGCGACCCCGCTCGTTGGACATTCGATCCCTTTACTCCAACCATTCACGATGGGCAGCTCTATGGACGCGGTAGTGCCGACATGAAAGGCGGCATCGCTGCTTTTATCGCCGCACTAGAAGACTTTTTAGCGCAGCACCCTAATCATGCAGGCAGCATTGGCTTACTGATTACCTCAGATGAGGAAGGCGATGCCGTTAATGGCACGGTTAAAGTGGTCGAGACCTTAATGGCGCGTGGTGAGCAAATTGACTACTGCCTAGTCGGAGAACCCACCGCTGAAAACCTGCTGGGCGACATGCTTAAAAACGGTCGCCGTGGCTCACTGTCAGGCAAATTAGTGGTTCATGGCAAGCAAGGACATATTGCTTATCCTCACCTTGCCGACAACCCCATTCATCGCGCCGTACCCGCTCTAACCGAGCTGACACAGACACTATGGGACACAGGCAACGAATTTTTTCCCGCGACAAGTTTTCAAATTTCGAATATTAAAGGTGGTTTGGGCGTTAGCAATGTCATTCCGCCCGACATCACCATCGACTTTAACTTCCGCTTTTCAACAGCCAGCACTGCAGACGGACTGAAAGCGCGTGTTGAGGCAATTTTGGCATCTCACAACCTGACTTACACCTTAAAATGGACGCTTTCAGGCAATCCTTGGCTAACCGAGCCAGCCGAATTGGTTAATGCCGCTGTAGCAGCAACGCAAGCAGTGACAGGACGAACACCCGAACTATCGACGGGTGGCGGTATTTCTGACGGTCGATTTATTGCTCCTACTGGTGCTCAAGTGATCGAATTAGGTCCACTCAACGCGACCATTCACAAAATCGACGAACGTGTGAGCGTCGAAGACTTAATTCAGTTAAGCAACATCTATTGTCATATCTTAACGATACTACTCAAATAAAATCAGGAAATAACCATGAATGGACTATCGTGTAACACACTATTAAACGCAACAATTGGTAAAGATTTAAGCAGCGACGATTGCGCTATTTTATTATCAATTGCACAAATCAAGCATCTTGAAGACAAAGAAATACTGTTTTCTGCGGGTAGCTGTACCCAAACGCTGTTTGTTATTTTAAGCGGTAAAATTGATGTTACTAAGGACACACTACTGGGTGAATGGATGTCGATTGATACCTTGCATGAAGGTGATATGGCAGGTGAAATGGGGTTTATTGACGGAACAGAACATGCATTAACCTTGCGTGCTCATGGGGCATCATCGTTGCTGTGTATCGAAAAAGAACCTTTTGAAGCTTTGCTGCTCACCCATCCTCATGTTGTTTACCACATCATGCGTGCCATCACACGCGCAACACATCGTGCATTGCGCCATATGAATGAACAATACATTGAGTTGAATAAGTTTATTACCAACCAATATATGGGATAACTGAATCGGCTACACCTTCACCCTTTTAAGGGAAGGCGTAACGTGGCGACGTATTCATAGATACCGTCGTCTCATCGATCGAGGACGGATTGTCCTCTTTTTTTACAGCAACAGGAGGCTGATGTTGCTTGGCTTTAACGGAAGCCACTTTAGCTGAAGCGACTGCTGCTTGTTTTGCTGCCTCCGCTTTAGCTGCCATGGCCTTTTCAGCCTCTTCTCGCGCAGCTTTCAAAGACTCGACCTGTTTATTGGTCAATTCTTGTTGTGCTGCTAAGTCACGAAGTTTTTTGTCGTGCATCTTAATCTTTTCTTCCACGACTTTAACGCGGGTAGAAATGCTCGATGCCGCCCAAACCTGCTGGGTAACGGCAATACCTGCCACAACCCAAAATATTTTCGCACCTTTGTTCATATCAAGCTCCTTACACAGAAAACCTCAAGGGAGGCTCTGTGGCACCTCTAAAAACCCAGTGGGTAGGAGGTCTGGAGGAAGGGGATACTGAAAAAGCATATAACCCAATGTTCAAAACCCCTTCCTTCAGCAAAAAACACTTAGAACGTCTAAAGACAAGCAAAGCGAGGCTTTAGATGCTCTCTATGTATTAACGAGGAGCCAAGTCATCGGGATCAAAACAATTGGTTCCGCAGCTCGACTTCACGGGTGAGTTATACGCCTGATCGCTATAAGACATGTAATTGTCAAAGAAATCACGATCAACGAAAACCTCAATCACTGTTTCATAGTTGTTATCTGCCATCGGCGTGACGCTGATGACACGACCACCACGAACCAAGGCATTAACACGTGCACGGAAGGAATCGCTTTTCACAGCCATCGCACTAACCGTGGTATTGCCTTCAATTTTGACACCATTAATCTGTTCTGCTAACGCACGATAAGCATCTAACTTAGAAGCTCGAATCGCCATTAAGCGTCTCTGACCTGGTGTATAAGCTTCATATAAGCTTTCTGTGCCGTAACCAATCGCTGAGATACGCACACGTTCGCGTACTGCAGTACCTGAGGCTGGTTTCACGGATTCAGACTTAACCGAATCTGCCTTGTTTGCTGTACTGCTATTATTAGCCGTACAACCAACAACTGCAATCGCGCCAACGATCGCCAAACTGAGCACGGGCATCAAGTGTTTCATGATAATACTTCCCTTGTGGTTGTTTCATTTTTCTCTCTCTCCCACTGCCAGTATTGGTCAATGCTTTTTGTGCTTTTCGCAACATTATATTTTGTATTCATCAGGTTGAGATCCTATGGAAACCCATCTGATTTACCCATTTCTCTACTCCAACGAGCACGGAACTGGGGATCATCCGCCGGCTTTACCTGCACAGGTGGTGCTACAGGTTTTTCTTCCGCTTTTTTATCAACAGCCGCCTTAGGCGCAACACTCACAACCTTGGGTGGTGGCTTGTGTGACTTAACTTCAACTTCAACCGCTTTCACTGCTTCTGTTAAAGTTAAGGACTGTAACTGCAAAGCTTCCGACTGTTTGTTAATCTGCTCTAGTAGCTTTTGCGTCGCCACTAATCGCTTCTTCACATCTAGGATATCGACCGCTAGTGCTTTTACTTGAGCTGAATTCGCTGTTTTTTCAACTTTTTCAACAATAGGTGCTTCAGCCTCCGTCGTTTGCTCACCACCAGCTGCAACGTTTGCCTGAATCTCTTCACGCATCGCTGCCTTGCGCTCGCTCGCAGACATTGCCTTACCGACAGGCGCTGCTGGTGCGGCATGAGCGACCACTGGTGCTTTCTTTAGCGTTTCTACCGCTTCTGCTATCTCTGCAAGCTGTGTTGCCACATCGGATAATTGCGTGCCCATTGTTTTCAACTGCTTGCCACTGTCTTCGGTAATCAAATAAGCCTGACCAACATCATTTTTAATACCATCAACCGTTTCGATGATCTTAATATCAGGAGTTGGTGAAGAAAGTAGTCCGCCCAAACCAATACCAATGGCAGCCAACAGCAAAACAATAATCACACTGCTAAAAATAATGACTAACTTTTTAATTGAATCCATTTCTGCGTCCGTCCCTGTTTCGATCATGTTGGGTTGTTTGTTGTTACTGGAAATCGCTGGGGCATCGTGCTTATCAACTACATGAGCAGCAGGCACTGCAGGCGCGGGCACTTCGGGAGCTGGTGTTGGCGCTACTGTCGATGCCAAGGTAGGCTCTGGTGTTGGAGGCAATGTTGGTGCGGCTGTTGGTACTGGAGTCGGGGCAACAGTTTCCTCGGGCGCTGCTGCTTGCTCTGCTAATGCAGAATCCCAAGGATCTTCCTCTTCGGATTCGGGCGTAGCAGCACTCGCCTGCTCAGCTAGAGCAGAAGCCCAAGGATCTTCTTCCTCAGGATCGGCTACTACTGCAGGCGCTTCTTGCGCAGACAGATCAGTTGGTGCATCTTGTTCATGAGAAACGGCTTCAATTTCAGCCGCATCTAAAAGCGCATCTAAACTGTCTAAATCCATCGAATCAAAATCTGACACACATTTGCCTATTTTACTGAATAAGTTAGAAGGTTATCGCCCAGACAGTCAATTTCTGAAGTGAACCCACTTAACTAAAGCAAGTCCTATACCATAAGGAACCTCTAAAACCTCGCTTTGCTCGTTTTTAGACTTTCCAAGTTTATTTTTTTACTGAAGGAAAGGGTTTGGTCAACGAGTTACATGCTTCTCTTTGTAATCCCTTCCTCCAGACCTCCTACCCATTGGGTTTTTCGAACTGTCCTAAGGATCAACTTGATCAACCTGCCCATCTCCTAACCAAACCAATGGTAATTTAATATTAACCTGTTGATTGTCACCCATAGACAACTCACCCAAACTGCCTTCGATAACAGAAGCATCATCCCAAATCTCTCGTCCCAAACGCAACTGCAATAAACGTCCAGCATCCTGCCCCAAGGCTTGAAAGAAGCCATCAGCTACAGGCATTTTAGTCATTGCTGCAAACTGATACTGTGGCATAAAAGTCTTCATACGTCCCCAATTTGAGGCACTACGTACATAGTCCGATAGCGGATTCGTACCCGAATCAACCCAATATAAACTGAGTTCTTGTCCCCATAAATAATCAATCTGATAAGACAAAGTTAACGCATCTGCCAAAGGCGCAACAATAACAACCGCATCTGCATCCTGTCTGACCCATGGATAAGCATGAAAGGATTGTGCCAGCAAATTGGTTAAGTTTTGCACCCGTTCTCGCCCTTTACGACTACGCAGCAAAACACTCGCTGCAGCTGCTAGCTCACGCGGCTCACGATAGCTCACCCAATCGACCTGTTCTGCAGCACTGACGGCTAAAAGTGCATCGTGTAATCGCTGCGAAACCGCATCCTGATGGCTTAATAACAAAACCTTTTCTACGCCTTTATCGGCTAAATGCAAAGCAAGCTGATAAACAGGTAATTCGGTTCGCATGGCTAACTGCCAAACATTCGCATGTTGCTTCGCTGTTTGATTCAAGGCTAATACAGGTATTTTAGGTGCCAGATCAACCAAAGCACTGACATCACTTTCATGCAAAGGACCAACAACCGCCGTCGGTCGCAAACGCATAACCGCTGTCCATGCAGAAGCAACATCAGGATAATCATCCTGATTCACCAAGACGACTTGAGTGGCTAAAACCGATTTAACGCCCTGAGCAATCGCCTTACTGGCTGCGACCTGACCCGCCGTACTTTGCGGCAATAACAACACAATCGACTCGGCAGCCTCAACTATCGGAGCAAAACAAGCACAGACAGCAAATAACAACCCAATCAAATACTTCTGAGAACAACTAAAAAAACAATATAAATCAATCATGGGTGCTTAATAAATTATTCAACACCTCACGCACATCTCGAGACAAACGCTCAATTGTCGATAAGGATACCAATGCCGCTTGAGCCAACTCGCGCCTAGCTGCAGGCAGCTTTCGCCAAACATTGAAAGCTTGTAATACCCGAGAAGCAACCTGATGGTTGATCGCATCTATCTCAGCCACACGCTGCGCAAGCAAACGGTAGCCAACCCCATCGGCTTGATGAAAAGCAGTTGGATTAGCACGTCCAAAACTACCTAATACGCTGCGCACACGATTAGGATTTGTCCAAACGAAGCTTTTGTGATGACACAAGGCATCGACTTGTTCCGCTCGCGCTAACGGATTGGTTGCTTGTAAACTAAACCACTTGTCCAGAACCAAATGATTCTGTTGCCAACGATCATAAAATAACGCCAAACCCTCTACTGCCTGAGGCGCGTTGTTATGTACCAATAAAGTCAAAGCAGATTGAACATTCGTCATACTATCGCTCAAACGAACTTGCTCAATCGCCCAATCAAAAACAAACGCATTTTGAGCCTGAGCCAAATAAGAAAACAACAGATTGCGTAACGCACGATGCCCCATCGCTTGTGCCGAAAAAGTAAAACGCGTCTCACCCGTATAACGCTGTGCAACGGCAATAGTTTTCTGCTCCAAAGAACGACCCAACCACTCACGCAGTGCACACATAACCGCCAACAACTCATCTACCCACAAAACATCACATTGCTGAGCACAATAATCAAAGCTCGGCAAACGAAGCGCTTCTGCTAACCAACCCGCATCCAATGCAACATCATCGAGCATGCTATGCAGCAAAGGTAATAAAGATACAGGCGGTTCAAAACCCTTTCCTGCACGCAAGTCCGACACGCCAGACAAAATAATCAGCAGCCATGCCTGCTGCCAACCTTCCCAACGATTAAACAAATCATCATCGTACTGCGCTTGCCATAACCAGTCCGCCAAGGTACGCTCTGACGTTAAAACAACAGGTGCAGAAAAATCACGTAACAACGACAACTTTGGTGCCTGCTTCACCCCAGAAAATGTAAAAGCCCCCTCTTGCGTATCAAACCACAACACACCTTCACTATCATCCCATCGTCCTTTACCTGCCGACAGAACACACGATTGACGCTCACCTTGACTATTAAAAATAGCCAGCGCAATCGGAATTAACAACGGCTGAAAATCACTAACATATGGCAATGACTGCTTAAAATGAATCGATAATTCACCCGTTTCAGCCGACCACTGCTGACTCATATCTAAACGAGGTGTTCCTGCTTGCGTATACCAAGCATGCATTTGCAACAAATCAACACCGTTAGCATCACTCATGGCTTGTCGGAACTCATGAACGGTTACCGCCTGTCCATCATGACGCGCAAAATACAAGTCCATACCCTTGCGAAAACCATCTTTACCCAATAGCGTTTGATAAATGCGCACCACCTCTGCCCCTTTTTCATAGACAGTCGCGGTATAAAAATTATTCATTTCGATATAAGAAGCGGGTTGAATCGGATGTTGTAAAGGCGAGGCATCCTCGGCGAATTGAATACTACGCAGGCTACGCACATCTTCAATCCGCTTCACCTTGCCCAACAAGGTTTCTTCGGTGTAAAGCTGATCACGAAAAACGGTTAAGCCTTCTTTGAGCGTTAATTCAAACCAGCTACGACAGGTAACGCGATTACCTGTCCAGTTATGAAAATACTCATGAGCAATCACGCTATCGATATTGGTATAATCCACATCGGTAGCCGTTTGAGGATCAGCTAAAACAAAGCGCGCATTAAAGACATTTAAGCCCTTATTCTCCATTGCGCCCATATTAAAGTCATCAACAGCAACGATCATGTATCTGTCTAAGTCATAACAACGCCCAAAACGCTGCTCATCCCAACGCATCGACTTTTCTAACGAGACCAATGCATGCTCACAGCGTGTGGCATGATGCTGCTTAACATAAACCTCTAAAGACACGGCTCGCCCTTCTGCCGTTACAAAAGGACGCTGCTGACAAACCAAATCACCAGCAACAAGGGCAAACAAATAACAAGGCTTAGGATGAGGATCTTGCCACTGAGCATAATACCAACCATCTTGAACCATGGCTCCTTGCTCGAGCAAATTACCGTTCGACAATAAAACAGGTGCCAAAACCGCAGGTGATTCAATACGTACCGAATAAATCGCCATCACATCGGGACGATCCATAAAATAAGTAATCCGACGAAACCCCTCTGCCTCACACTGCGTACAGAACACCCCATCCGACAAATACAGCCCTTCTAAGCGAGAGTTTGCCTGAGGATTAATTTCTGTTTCAATTTCAACCACTGCCGAATCTTGTGTTATCGTTAACGAGAGCTGCTCGTTGCTTAACTGATACGCACTTGACAACACATCGCTACTGTCAACCTTTACCGAACGCAAACATATGTCCTCGCCCATTAGCGTCAATACGTCAGAATAAATAGCATCAGGATTGCGTCTGATTACCAAACGGCTATAAACACGGGTTTTGGTAGGATCCAATACAAATCGCAAATCCACTGTATCAACGAAAAAAGGCGTGGGCTGATAATTAGAAAGGTATTTCGTGGTTAAAGGTTCAGCAATCATTAAAGTGGCTCAAGCGTAAGAAAAAATAAGTTCGGTTTTCTATTATAAGTGATAGAGGGCACATCTAAAAACCCAATGGGAGGAGGTTCTGAGGAAAGGCTTGTTTAAATGACATGTAATCCATCGATTAACCCCTTCCTTTAGCCAAAAAAATTTTGAAAGCCTAAAAACCAAGCAAAGCTAGGCAGTTAGAGGTTTCATAGAGAATAGCACACAAACAAAAAAGCCTTCTTGGTTTCCCAAGAAGGCTTTTTATCAGAATCGAAGCAGTAAAGAATTACTGAACAACGAACTCTACGCGACGGTTTTTAGACCACGCAGATTCGTCATGACCTTCAACCGCTGGACGATCTTCACCAAAGCTCACTAACTTGATACGGTTAGCAGCAACACCGTTAGCCTTCAATACATCAGCAACAGAAGCAGCACGACGCTCACCTAAGCTTAAGTTGTATTCACGTGTACCACGTTCGTCACAGTGACCTTCCAAAGAAACAGACTTAGATGCGTTAGCATTTAAGAAAGCTGCTTGAGCTTTAATAACTGGCATGAATTCAGCTTTGATTTCAGCACGGTCAAAATCAAAATAAACTTTTTCACCAGCAACAGAAGCGCGGTCAGCACCAGCACCAACAACAGGCGTAGCAGGAGCTGCAGTTGTCTTAGTACCTTCTTCTGTAGGTGTAGAAGAACAACCAGCCAAAACTAGACCAGCAACAGCCATAGCGAACAGATTCAATTTAGTCATAACATACCCTCTTGAGTCGAAAATTAAAAATAAAATGAGTAAAACATACTTATGCTAACAGTATAATCAGCTTGTTGTAAAAAAACAACAGATAAGACGTTTTTTATTACATAATAAAAAACCCAACCTGATGGCTGGGTTCTTATAATTTGGTGGGTTGTGCAGGATTCGAACCTGCGACCAATTGGTTAAAAGCCAACTGCTCTACCGACTGAGCTAACAACCCGTTTCGTTATTTGTCTATTATAGCCTATTTTTAGGCTTTTGCAAGCATTAAATTAAAAATTTATGACATTAGTGCGCCGCTAAAAATCTAACTGGCTGGGGTTTTGGAGGAACAGGAACAAAAGACAACTAATTGATTTTATTCTGAACCATCAACTAAAAAACAAACTTGAAAAGCCTAAAAACAAGCGAAGCGAAGTTTTTAGATATCCCCATTATCACTGATAACGCGTTACGTCAGGCAACCCTGCCTGAGTAAAACCCTCTGCACGCAAACGACACGCATCACAACGACCGCAAGCCCGCCCTAATTCATCTGCCT
>DZAT01000137.1 GCA_022736205.1 Thiomicrospira cyclica | reverse complement strand
TTCGCGGTAAGATTGCGAGTATCAAAAATACGCAGAAAATCACCAAGGCCATGGAATTGGTTGCGGCGTCTAAAATGCGCCGCGCCAAGCAGCGCATGGAAGCTGCACTTCCATACTCTGAAAAAATTAAGCGTGTAATCGGGCATTTGACGAAAGCTCATCCCGAATACAAGCATTCATTCATGACTGTGCGTCCTGTTAAGCGTGTTGGCGTTATCGTCATCACCTCGGATCGTGGGTTGTGTGGTGGCTTGAACAGTAACTTATTACGTCGATTAAGTTCGCGTGCTAAGGAATGGTCGGCTCAGGGTACGGAAGTTTCATTTAGCGTGCTAGGTAGTAAAGGTATTAGTTTCTTTAAATCATTCGGTGGTAATGTTGTTGCGACGAAGAATGGTTTAGGGGATAAGCCGCGTATCAGTGATTTGATTGGCAGTGTTAAGGTCATGTTGGATGCATATGAGCAGGGTTCAATTGACGAGTTATGGTTAATGTCTAACCACTTCGTTAATACCATGACACAGCAACCAACGATGCAGTGCGTTCTGCCAATTGCTCAGGATACAACTAGCGTGGATGGTCATTGGGATTACCTGTATGAACCCGAAGCCAAAGACGTGTTAGATCAGTTGTTAACACGTTATGTTGAAAGTTTGGTTTACACGGCAACGGTAGAAAACCTTGCTTGTGAAATGTCGGCACGAATGGTTGCGATGAAAGGCGCTACCGACAATGCGGGCAAGTTCATTAAAGAACTACAGTTGGCTTACAACAAGGCACGTCAAGCTGCCATTACCGCAGAGATTTCAGAAATCACAGCGGGTGCAGCGGCGGTTTCAGGTTAAGGTTTAGCAAATATAGAGGTTTGCGTTATGAGTTCTGGAAAGATTTTGCAAATCATCGGCGCCGTTATCGACGTCGAGTTTAAGCAAGCTGACATGCCTAAGGTTTACGACGCGTTGACGGTTCCGTCAGTGGGTCTTACTTTAGAAGTGCAACAGCAAATTGGTGGTGGCGTTGTTCGTACCATTGCAATGGGTTCATCTGATGGTCTAAAGCGTGGTATGGAAGTTATTGGTACAGGCAATCCGATTGCTGTTCCAGTAGGTCCTGCTACTTTGGGTCGTATTTTCGACGTATTGGGTAATGCCATTGACGAAGCGGGTGATGTTGTTTCTGAAGAGAAGCATCCGATTCATCGCAAAGCACCACGTTTTGACGAATTAGCACCTTCAACAGTCTTGTTGGAAACAGGTGTTAAGGTTATCGATATGTTGGTTCCGTTCGCTAAGGGCGGTAAAATCGGCTTGTTCGGTGGTGCTGGTGTTGGTAAAACCGTTAACATGATGGAGTTGATCAACAACATCGCTAAAGCGCACGACGGTTTGTCTGTGTTCGCGGGTGTTGGTGAGCGTACGCGTGAAGGTAACGATTTCTATCACGAAATGAAAGACTCTGGTGTACTGAATAAAGTAGCCATGGTTTATGGTCAGATGAATGAGCCGCCTGGTAACCGTTTACGCGTTGCTTTGACAGGTTTGACAATGGCTGAGTACTTCCGTGACGAAGGTCGTGATATTCTGTTCTTCGTTGACAACATTTACCGTTATACCCTAGCGGGTAACGAAGTGTCAGCGTTGTTGGGTCGTATGCCTTCTGCGGTAGGTTATCAGCCAACATTGGCAGAAGAAATGGGTTTGGTTCAAGAACGTATTACGTCAACTAAGAATGGTTCGATCACATCGATCCAAGCGGTTTACGTTCCTGCCGATGACTTGACTGACCCAGCGCCTGCGACGACATTTGCTCACTTAGATGCAACGGTTGTATTGAACCGCTCGATTGCAGAACAAGGTCTATACCCTGCGATTGATCCGTTAGATTCAACGTCTCGTCAGTTAGATCCATTAGTAGTCGGTAACGATCACTACGAAATCGCACGTAACGTACAGCAAACATTGCAGCGTTATAAAGAGTTGAAAGACATCATTGCGATTTTGGGTATGGACGAATTATCTGAAGAAGATAAGTCGATCGTTACACGTGCGCGTAAGATTCAACGTTTCTTGTCGCAGCCTTACCACGTAGCAGAAGTGTTCACGGGTGACAAAGGTCGTTATGTGACATTGAAAGAAACACTCGCTGGCTTCAAGATGATTCTTGCTGGTGAGTTGGATCATTTGCCAGAGCAAGCTTTCTACATGGTTGGTAATATTGATGAAGCCATCGAGAAAGCTAACAAGATGGCATCCAAGTAAGGAGGACAGATTATGTCCGCAACCATGCAATTGGATATCGTCAGTGCCGAAGG
>DZAT01000019.1 GCA_022736205.1 Thiomicrospira cyclica | reverse complement strand
CATATGCTGCGGCAGGCGTGGGTGCTGGTGATGAGGTAATTGTGCCCACCTTTACCTTCGTTGCCAGTGTCGAAGCCGTGGTGTCGTTAGGTGCGATTCCTATTTTTGCCGATGTCGATGATACGCTGTGTTTGTCTGCTGCTACCATTGAAAAAGTCATTACACCGCGCACCAAAGCCATTAACGTGGTTCAAATGTGTGGCGGTATGGCGGAGATGGATGCGATTCTAGCGGTTGCAAAAACACACAACCTATTGGTGATCGAAGATGCCTGTCAATCCATTGGTGGAAGCTATAAAGGTCAGCCATTGGGCAGTATTGGCGATGCTGGCTGTTTCTCGTTCGATTCGGTCAAGACGATTACCTGTGGCGAAGGTGGTGGCATCATCACCAATAATGAAACGATCTATAACAACAGTCACATGTACTCCGACCATGGGCACGACCATATCGGCAACGACCGTGGCGCGGAAAGTCATCCAATTATGGGCTTAAATTATCGTCTGTCGGATTTGAATGCTGCAATGGGTGTTGCACAATTGCGTAAACTAGATGATATGGTTGCCGTTCAGCGCAAAAACAATGCGCAGATTAAAACGGCATTAAACCAATTTAGCGAAGTGTCTTTTCGTCACATCCCAGATCCTGATGGTGATCAAGGCAGCTTCCTAACTTTTATATTGCCAACCGAAGCGCGCACCATCGAGATTAATCAAAAACTGAAAGATGCGGGCGTCGATGGCTGCTTTTACTGGTATGTGAATAATTGGCACTACATTAAAAACTGGCCACAGATTCAAAAAATGGTTGGCGCAGCCAAATTGCCGATTCACTTAAATAGTGATATTCCCGATTATACCCAACTAGATACGTCTGCATCCGATGCCATTATGAGTCGTAGCATTTCTATGTTGATTAAACTCAGTTGGAGCGAAGCAGATATTGCCGCACGTATCGAAAAATTGAACACTGTCTTTGGAGTCTAAGCATGTCAGCCCCTTTATTTCGTAATTTTAAATGTGTGCCACGCATGGTTTTTGGTCGTGGTGCGTTTAATCAGCTAGACAGTATTTTAGAAGAACAACGCCAGAAGGGTAGCGGTTGGGTGGTGTTTATTGTCGATGACATCCATCAAAACCGTGAATTAGCGAGCCGTATCCCTGTTAAAGAAGGTGATTTGGTGATTTGGGCAAATGTGAACAAAGAACCGAGCACCATTCAAGTCGATGCTTATACCGATCAGGTCAAAGCGCACGCACCTACACAAGCGTCTAGCGTCATTGGTATCGGTGGCGGTTCGGTATTGGATTTAGCCAAAGCGGTTTCCTTAATGCTCACCAACGAAGGTGGTTCGGCGAAATACCAAGGCTGGGATTTAATTCAAAACGCAGCCGTTCACCATATGGGTATTCCAACTTTGTCAGGTACGGGTGCAGAAGCATCGCGCACGGCGGTACTGACAGGCCCTGAACGCAAACTTGGTTTGAACTCAGATTTTACCGTCTACGATCAAATCATGATGGATCCAGAACTGATTGCAGGCGTGCCGAAGAACCAATGGTTCTACACAGGCATGGATTGCTACATTCATGGTATCGAAGCCTTAAATGGCACATTTATTAACGAGTTTGCACGTGCGTTTGGCGATAAATCGCTCAATCTTTGCCGCGAAGTCTATTTAGAAGATCATCCCGAAAGCGACGAAAAGCTGATGATGGCGAGCTACATGGGTGGCATGAGCATTGCCTACTCGCAAGTGGGGGCGTGTCATGCCTTATCTTACGGCTTGTCATATATATTTGGCTATCATCATGGTATCGGCAACTGTATCGCCTTTGATGTGCTCGATGGCTACTATGGCGATGGCGTGAAAGAGTTCCGTGAAATGGTTAAAAAGCACGATATCGATATTCCTAAAAACCTATCTGCCACTTGGTCGGAAAACGATATTGACCGCATGATTAAAATTTGCAAAGGCATGAAGCCTTTATGGCAAAACGTCTATGGCGATGATTGGGAACGTGAAGTCACCGATGATAAGTTGCGAGCGCTTTATAAGCGGATGTGATGGATGAGTCCAACGGTTTTTAGTGATAGTGGTTTGCGATTCTTCTTCTTTTCGAGAGAGGAACAACGGATGCATGTACATGTGATGGGTCAAAATTGTGAGGCTAAGTTTTGGTTAGAACCTGAAATTGAGTTATCAGTTAATAAAGGGATGTCCGTAGTTCTGTTGAAGAAGGCCGAAAACTTGGTTATTCAAAGACAAGAGGAGATTAGAAATGCATGGAAAACACACTTTGGCGGTTGAAGTCACCAATGTTTCTCCTTTGGGCTTATGGATGCTCATTCAAGAAGTTGAATATTATTTACCCTACACTGAATTTCCTTGGTTCAAGCAAGCGACGATTGAGCAAGTTATCCAAGTAGAAATGCCTGTTGACGGACATTTGTATTGGTCGCTATTAGATATTGATTTGGCGGTTGAGTCGATCACTTCGCCAGAGAAGTATCCGTTAGTAAGTTAAGTTTATGCTGATCGTAATATAAAACAGGTTGATTCATAATTTTTTTAACCATTCCTATTGCGCAATTAGTCTTGAACGTATAAATTGACTGCTTGATTTTCAATTTTAAGGAAAACAGATGCAGTCACTTCAACTTCTCACGCTAACAAGTTTGTTTGCACTAGCAACCTCATCGATGGCTTCATGCACCTACGACAACGATTGTCTTGATAATCCTTACGGTGCTGGTAGTCCGTATAAAACAGATGGTCTCATGAACCCATACAGCCAGTATGGTAGTCCCTACAGTAATCAATCTTGGACTAATCCTTATGCAACTGACGCGCCTAAGCTATACGATCAAGACGGTAACTATCGAGGCAAGTTAAGTAGCAATCCCTACGACTCTGATTCTACCTCGAATCCCTATGGTCGATACGGTAGCCCGTACTCATCAGAAAGCATCAACAATCCTTTTGGTGCAGGCAGTCAGTATAGTAATGATAAAATTTACGTTGTTCCAACACGCTAGTTCGCATACTTTGAGATTTCTATTTATGAAATATATTCATGTAATGATTACCATACCGATGATGTTCGTATCTTGCTTAGTTTCACAAGCGGCATATGCTAGTTGGGATGAGGCGGAAGTTGCTTACGAAAAAGGTGATTACAAGACGGCTTTCCAAGAGTTTAAAGCTTTGGCAGAAGCTGGTAATGCTGCAGCGCAAAATAATTTAGGTTTCATGTATGAGAAAGGTAAAGGTGTAGCGAAAGACTCGACAGAAGCAGTCAAGTGGTATACACAAGCAGCAGAACAGGGTGAAGCTTCCGCGCAAAACAATTTAGGTTTAAGTTACGCTGAAGGTAAAGGTGTTGCGAAGGACGAAGTACAAGCTTATCACTGGTTTAATTTGGCGGCTTCTAGTGGTGTTGACAGTGCAAAGAAAAATAGAGAAACAGCGGAATCTCATCTATTGCCTTTCCAAATTGCTCAAGCTCAAGCCATGACACGTGATTACTTAGCAAAACAGAATAAACCTGACGAATTTAAAGCATTGCCCGAAACGAAAAAAAGTGAGTCAACGGCAACAACGGGTACTGCTTTTTTGGTGAACACACAAGGTCATTTGCTTACCAATGCCCATGTAGTCAATCAGTGTAAAACCATTAATGTTTACAGCGAAAACACAACGACATTAGCCGAGATTGTGGCGCGTGATGAAAAAAACGATATGGCGATTATCAAAACAGATGTTTGGTCTTACGCAAAACCGATGCAATTTAGTAAACAAGGTGTTGGATTAGGTCAGGATATTTACGCGATTGGTTATCCGTTGCCAACATTGCTTGCGCTAGACTTACAAATGACCAAAGGCAATGTGAGTGCCTTGGCTGGTTTGGGCAATGATTCACGCTTCTACCAAATTTCCGCACCCGTGCAATCAGGCAATAGTGGTGGTCCGCTGGTCAATGGTTATGGCTTGGTGAGCGGTATGGTGACTTCTAAAGCCAATTTGGTTAAGGTCAAAGAGATGACGGGAGATTTTCCGCAAAACGTCAATTTTGCTATCAAAGAGAGCCAGCTTAAAAATTATCTTGATACCAATCGCATTGCTTACGATACTGCATCATCCAGCGATGAATTAAAAGGTGAAGCGATTGCTGAAAGAGCAAGAAAGTACACAGTGCTGGTTGAGTGTTTGCGTTAAAATATTAGGGGTTTTTATGCAATTAGATGATTTTGTTAAAAATACATTGGTTAGTATCTCGAATGGTGTGAAAATGGCTAATGAAGAGATTGATAAAAAAAGAAACAATCCAACTGAAAAAGTGTTTTTATTGAGACCAGGTTCTGAACAAGAAAAAGGGCAAGGTGTTGCGTTTGATGTGGCTGTAACCACAGAAAAGTCGGGAAATGCAGATACGGGAATTAGTATTGCGGTAGTTGGGCTTTCTTTGGGTGGAAAAGTTGAATTATCGAATCAAGTTGTATCAAGGATACAATTTGTTGTTAACTTAGGGCAATGGCACGGCTGAGTAACTATGAGCAATATTCTTACGCTTACCTCCAATCTCAACAGCCTCAAAAAGCTTTCCAAGCGTTTAGAAAGTGCTTTATCCCAATTGGTTGATGAGATGCCATTGGATGTCGATAGCTTTGATCCTGACACAGTAGATGACACTTTTCTACTGAAACTCGATGGTTTCCGTGCACGTTATAGCGATTTGCAAGATTTTATCGGACATACCGTTTTTCCGATGATTTGCAAACTTGATGAAGATGAAACTGCTGCGATGCCCTTATCCACACGCGAGCGTCAGGTGCTGATGGAGCGAAAAGGCATTATCGTGTTGTCGGATTGGCAGCAATTGCGCGAAATTCGTAATGGTTTTGCCCATGATTATCCCGATGAGCATATCGAAAAAGCGATATTGTTAAATGCGGCATGGCAATCGAGTTCGGCTTTGGTTGCTATTGCGCAAAAAGCCATAAACTATATTCAAAGGGTAAGTGATGCGTCTAACACCTTATCAACTTGAGCAAATTCAACACTCAGCGCATGATGCTGTCGATGGTGTGTTGAGCGATTGGCAGTTATGGTTGTTTGGTTCGCGGATGAATGATGAAGCAAGAGGCGGTGATGTTGATTTGTGTGTTTTATCCTCTGCGAGTGTGCAAGATTTGTTATCGCTCAAGCTCAAACTGCGCCCTGCAATAGAAGAGGCTCTGGATATTCCTGTTGATTTGGTGATGCAATCTAGCACGCAACCGCTTAAACTGGTAACGCAACAAGCCATGCACACAGGCATACGACTTATTTAGTTACAATTAAAACAAGGAGTTAGTTAAGATGCACACAATTACCTTAAGTATCAGTGATGAAGCTAAAGATAAGTTTATGTGGTTGTTATCACATTTTTCACCTACTGAAGTTCAACAAAATGTGCCTGCTTCTTTGTCGGAACAATCTTTGTCTTCAGGAAGCCGCGTGGTTGAATGGCTACAACAGCAACCACGATTGGATTGGTCTAATATTGGCGATCCAGTTGCTTGGCAGAAAGCGCAAAGAGACGAACCATCTCCTTGGGAAAGCACATGATTTTACTCGACAGTAATGTTCTGATTTATTTAATGAATGGTCAAAAACCAAAGTTATTTGATTGGATTTCTCAACATCATACGGCTGTTTCAGTTATTACGCGAATAGAAGTTCTTGGTTTTCATAAACTGTCTGATCAACAAAAATGGTTAGCAGAACAATTATTAAATATGTCTCGCCAACTGACGATTTCTGATGACGTGGTTCAACGTGCAATTTTATTGAAACAACAGCGAGCCATAAAACTGGGTGATGCCATGATTGCTGCCACTGCCTTAACTTATCAAATACCCTTGGCTACTTACAACTCACAGGATTTTATTTGGACGGGTGTGCAATTGTTGGAGATGCCACTATGAAAAAAATCGCTTTTATTCCCGCTCGTTACGGCTCGACCCGTTTCCCCGCTAAACCGTTGGCGTTGATTGGGGGCAAGCCGTTAATCGTCCATGTGTACGAACGTGTCGCTGCCGCTAAGGGGCTTGATGCCGTATATGTCGCGACTGACGATGAACGCATTGCCGAAGCGGTGGCGCATTTGGGTGCGCCTGTGATTCTGACAACCAAGCCCGCGCATACGGGTACAGATCGGTTAGCAGAAGCAGCCGAACAAGCAGGGTTATCAAGCGATGATTTGATTATTAACGTACAAGGCGATCAGCCACTTGTGCATCCGCAAAGTATTGAAGATGTCATGCGTCCTTTTATCGAAAACTACGATGGCAGCTTTGCCATGAGTACGCTGGCGTATGCCATTACCGACCCACGTGAAATCCATGACCCTAAAGACGTGAAGCTTACTTTTGATGCTTGTGGGAATGCTTTGTATTTCTCGCGTGCAGCCATTCCCTTTGGGCGCGACCATTGGCAACACCCTGTATACAAGCACTTGGGTGTCTATGCCTATACGAAAGACTTTGTTGACCATTTTAACCAGCTTAAACCAGGTGTTTTGGAAGAAGTCGAAAAGCTAGAACAGCTTCGCGTGCTAGAAAATGGTAAGCGCATTCGCGTGGTGGTTACGGCGCACGATTCGCTTGAAGTTGACTTGCCAGAAGACGTTGTACGCGTAGAAAATCAATTAATTTAATTGGTGTTATTTAGGTCATAAAAAACGCTTGTGCTTAATGCAATTTTTTATCTCGACAGCTTTAAGCTTCTTCGATAAAATTGATTTAGAATAAGTATTAATGATTTTGGAACGCTAATGATAACGCCTATTTCTTTATTTAATGCCAGCTGCACCGAATGCGGATTAAAGAAGCTTTGCTTTCCCTTAGGGTTAGATAAAGCGGAGGTTTTGCGATTAGATGCGATTGTGAAGCGAAAAAGTCCGCTGCAAAAAGGCGAAGCGCTGTTTAGGACGGGGCAGGCATTTCAGGCAGTTTATGCTGTGCGTGCGGGGGGCTTTAAGGTTTCGACCGTCAGCGCCTCGGGTGAGGATCAGATTGCTGGTTTTTATTTGCCAGGTGATATTTTAGGGGCTGATGCGTTGTCTTCTGGATTACACGTTTCTACCGCTGTTGCCATTGATACAACCACTGTTTGTGAAGTGCCTTTCCATGATTTAGAGCGTTTGGCTTCTCAGGTACCTAGTTTAAATCATCAGCTATTGTCTTTAATGAGTAAAGAGCTGACGGACGAACGCATGCACGCAGAGTTGCTATCGCGTAAAAGTGCAGAAGAACGTTTGGCGCTTTTTGTGTTGTGGCTTTCTCGTCGACAAGAGCGCCGTGGTTTTAGTGCGAGGGCTTTTCGTTTGGGATTATTACATCGAGATGTTGCACTATATTTAGGGTTAACCCCCGAAACGGTTTCACGTATTTTAGCTCGACTTGCCGAAGAGCGTGTTTTTTCGTGGCGTAATAAACAAGTGGATATTATGGATATGTCTGCACTAGAAGTGTTGGCAGGTGAGGCTCAAAACGACAATGACGATTGTCAACGCAGTCAGTGTGGTTAATTGATGTGCGCTTTCTGTGGAGTTGATACAGATCAAGATGTGCTTATCATTTGTGTGGTTAAATAACACTTGTGATGGGCATCGAGAGATCGGTTCCTTCATAATGTAGCCCGCTTCGCCCAGCCTTACCGCTGGGTTTTTTTATTTCCATTATTTTTGAATGGTTATAGCCAAATGCTAAGATGATTCGTAACGTGAAAGCGTTGATTGATATTGAGTCGTTTTAAGCTTAATTGAATTTAAAAAGAGAAGATAATGGAAATCATTTTAATTGCTGCCATTGATAATAATCGCGCTATTGGTTTTGACAACAAGCTCCCTTGGCATTTACCCGATGACTTAACGTTTTTTAAGGCGCAAACGCAGGGTGGGGTTGTGGTCATGGGGCGTAAAACCTTTGAGTCGCTTGGTTGTCGCCCGCTGCCGAATCGTCGCAATATTGTGCTTACCCGTCAAGCCGACTGGCAGCATGCAGGTGTTGAGGTGGCAAATGATTGGCGTGTATTAACCGATCAACTCGCGGCAGCGCATGTTGGTAAGTTATGGGTTATTGGTGGTGCAGAAATTTATACGTTAGCGCTTGTCGATGCGACCGAGTTAGTCATTACCCATGTGAATACGACTTTGCCACAAGCCGATGCTTATTTTCCTTATTGGTCGCCAGCTGGTTGGTTAGAGCGTCCGCTATCCGAGCACGATGTTGATGCGCGTCATGCCTTTTCCTTTCGTCACGTCAGTTATCTTGCAACGCTTTGCTGAGGCTAAATAGCCTGTTTTGGTGTGGCTTCTTCGTTTGTGTTCATCTCTGGTTCAGGTTCAGGCGGATAAAGTTCGAGCAGACGGGCGCGTAGGATCTCTGGGTTTTTTTCGCGTAGGCGATGCAGGGCGCGTACATAATCGTCGATTTCAATTTGCTGACGTTTGGTCAGTTTGTAAAACATGACGCGGTAGGTGCTTTTAGCTAAAATGGGCTTGAACCAAGGTAAAAATCCCTCATCACCTTCGATGGCATTAATTTCTTCAACCACTTTTTGTGTCGCCACTTTTTGCCATTGTAAATCCCATAGGTGATAGGCATAGCCAACCAATAGCGCGAGTGTTGCGCCACCGACAAATCCCCAAATCATTTTTTCGAAGTTTAGCCCAATAGCCACGCCTGCTAGCAATAAGAGTACGGTAATCGGAATAACGAAAAAGTTCCAGTCTTGACCCGCTCGTAACACAATAAGTTGTTGTTGAACATCAAGTTGGTTCATGTCTATGTCCGCTAGTTGTGCGAGCAGAGCATCAACATCGGGTTGTGGTTTGTCGTTTGTGCTCATGGGCATCTCTTACTCGGCAATACTTGGTTTAGCATATTGCGGACAGTCAATCTGTGTTATCTGCTGTGTTTCTAGGCAGATGGCAGACAGTGCTCTTCCCCATAAACAGCCCGTATCTAAACACAGACTATGTTCTGTTGCCATAAGCCCTTGTGTTGACCAGTGCCCGAAGAGAATCTTGCCGCAACTGTCATCAACGCGTGAGTAGCTGAACCAAGGGGCAAAGCCAGCAGGGGCGTTACTCACATCAAACTTATGTTTAAATTCTAACTCGCCATTACTGGTACACAGGCGCATGCGTGCAAACGCATTGATGGTATAACGCAAACGTTCCGTTTTGCTCGCTTCATTGGTGTAAATAGTAGGGCTATTTCCATAAAGGTCATGATGCACGAAGTGCTTCCAATCATCACTTTGCAATCGCTTTTCGACTTTTTTTGCCAAGGTTTGTGCTTGTTCTAATGTCCATTGTGGTGGAATACCTGCATGAGCAAGCGTGGTATGAAATGGCGCAAGATGAATGATGAGGGGACGATGACGCAACCAGTCGAGTAGTGCATCTTTATCGGGTGCGTGTAGAATATCAAGCAAGGTATCGCTTTGACGATGGTAGCGCTGATTGCCTGTCGCCACTGCCATTAGGTGGAAATCGTGATTACCTAGTACCGATGTGACTTTAGGGGTGTTGGCTGCCCAGCGAAGGCATTCGAGCGACTGGGGGCCACGATTAATGATGTCACCAAGGAGGTAGATAGTGTCTGTACCTTCGCGAAACTGAGTCTTTGTCAGTAACTGCTCAAGACTCGTAAAGCAGCCTTGCAAGTCGCCAATGACAAAGGTACGCGCGCTCATTAGTGAATCGTCCGAGGAATACTGAGCAAAAAAGCAGGAATGGGCGCACTGAACAGGTTGCCTTGTGTGTCTTCAAAGGTGTAGTGCCCTTGCATTTGACCGTAGGGTGTTTTCAGTTGGGCGCCAGAGGTGTAAACAAAGCTTTCACCCGCTTGTAGTGTGGGTTGTTGACCGACAACGCCTTCGCCTTCTACTGTTTCGGTTTTTTGATTGTCGTCTGTGATTTGCCAAAAGCGACGGCGCAAGGTTAGTGCCATTTCGCCTGTATTGGTGATGGTAATACGATAACCGAAGGTATAAATATGCTGCATTGGAATCGATTGATCTTCGAGGTAAGTTGCGCTCACCTGAATGTGGATGGGTGCAATAGGGTAAGCATTCATGACAGATTTTTCTCGTTTTTATCATGCAAACAATCGGCAAGTCGCACAAAATCAGCAACACCCAGCACCTCTGCACGCACCCCAGGGTTGATATCACAGGATTCGATCTCTTCGCCCGTTAGCGTTCCTTTTAGGTTGTTGCGTAGCGTTTTTCGACGCATCGAAAAAGACTGTTTAACCATGCTAGCAAAGCCTTGTTCGTCTTTAGCCATAAAGGGCATGGAAAGATAAGGACGCAACCGAACAACAGCAGAATCCACTTTGGGCGGTGGGTCAAAGGCTTCTGGCCCGATATGAAATAAGTCTTCGATGGCGCAGTAGTATTGCGCCATGACACTTAATCGCCCGTAATGTTCGCCATCGGGGGGGCTGGCTAAGCGTTCAACCACTTCTTTTTGTAGCATAAAGTGCATGTCGGTAATGCAGTGGCGGCTTTCGAGCAGCTTAAAAATGAGTGGTGTCGAGATGTTGTAGGGTAAGTTACCCACGACGCGCAGCATTTGCCCGATGTTTAAGTTCGAACCATAGTTAAGGGTTAAAGCATCTTGATGGATAATGTTAAAGTGGGAGCGATCAGCAAAGCGTTTATTGAGGGTGGGTATTAAGTCATTATCAATTTCGACAACCGTGAACTGGGCGACATGATCAATCAGACGGGCGCTCAGTGCGCCTTCACCTGGTCCAATTTCGAGCATGATGTCGGTTTTTTGTGGTGCGATGGCTGCCGTCATTGCATCAAGTACACTTTGATCGTGCAGGAAATGTTGACCGAAGCGTTTTTTATGGCGGTGCTGACTCATTCTTTGTTGGTTCTCTGTTTAACCATGTCGATGGCGGTTTGAATGGCATAGATAAAGCTCCCCACTTCCGCTTTGCCCGTTCCAGCCAAATCGAGTGCCGTACCATGATCGACACTGGTGCGAATAAAGGGTAAACCAAGGGTGATATTAACCGCATTGCCAAAGCCGAGATGCTTCAAGACTGGCAAGCCTTGATCGTGGAACATGCTAAGCACCGCATCGGCTTTGGCTAAAAATGGTGGTGTGAATAAGGTATCGGCAGGTAAGGGGTCGGATACCAACCAACCCTGTTCCTGCGCTGCTTTACAAATCGGTGCGATGGTTTCGATCTCTTCACGACCCAAATGTCCGCTTTCGCCTGCATGGGGATTAAGCCCAGCGACTAAAATGCGCGGCTGCGCAATGCCAAAGTCATTGATTAAGCTTTGATGCAAAATACCCAGTGTGCGACTGAGGGCATAAGGCGTAATCGCATCGCTGACATCTTTAAGCGGCAAATGTGTCGTTGCAAGGGCAACGCGTAATGTCGGACAAGTAAGCATCATGACAACAGGCACATCTCCCGCACGCATGGCTAACCACTCGGTATGTCCTGTAAAGGGAATGCCCGCGTCGTTAATAACGCCTTTATGAATAGGACCTGTCACTAATGCTGCAAAGTGACCATCATAGAGTCCATCGACAGCCGCTTCTAATAACGACAAGACGTAAGCAGCATTACGTGCATCTAAACATCCTGCTTGGCAGTTAACATCGAGCGATACGGGTAACACAAATGCTTCACCCGCACGACTGGGTTGCGCGGGTTGATTGGGTAAAAAAGGACGAATCATCAAGGGCAAGTCAAGCATTAACGCACGCTGCTGCAACAGCTCAGGATCGGTCAGTATCACAAGCTGTTCGTTCCAGTTTTGCTGACTGAGCATAACCGCTAAGTCGACACCAATACCTGCAGGTTCGCCTGTGGTAATGGCAAGTCGTATGATGGATGTGTTCATCATTTAATCGCGTGCATATTCAGGCGCAAGCACCTTAACATATGCCTCGTCACGTACACGACGTAACCATTGCTCGTATAGGTTGTTGCCTTTTTGCGTACGCAAAATACGTACCGCTTGTTGTTCTAAATCAGCGGGAATGCTTGAAGCTGCGCTTTGTTCTTTACCCAAGAGTTTAACAATATGAAAGCCAAGTGAACTTTGTACAGGTTCGCTGATCTCTTGCGTGTTCAGATTGGTGACGGTGCTTTCTAAGAAAGTGGGCAATTCGCTGGCTTCGAGCCAACCTAAGTTGCCCCCATCAAGTGCTTTTGAGTCGGCAGAGTAGCGAATAGCGGCTTGTGCAAAATCATCTCCCGATTTAAGTCCTTGCCAAATGCCTTTCGCTTTGTCGCGTGTGGACGTAATTTGTGCTGGGGTCGGTGAGTCGGGCAAGGCAATGAGTAAATGCTGCACCTGATAGCGGGTGTTGTCGGCTTTCATGCCCAGTTTACGGTTGATGAAGTTTTTAACTTCGTCTTGGCTGACGCGAATGCGTGCCACGACTTCTTGATTGCGCAGCTCGTCTAGCGTCATTTCATCACGAACTGAATCACGTAAGCGGATAAAACTGCCGCCTTCTTGTTGCTCCATACGATTTCGCAATCCTGCAAGATCAAGTTTGTTTTGTTCTGCAATCACGCTCAAACGTTCATTGACTTCTTCGTCGCGAATCCGTACGCCGATTTGACCTGCTAAGTCTTCTTGCGCTTGTTTCAGAATGATGTGTTCTAACACTTGCTTATACAACTCGCCAAGGGGCGGTAATGTCATACCTTTGGCTGAAAGTTGGCGCGTGATATCGCGACTTTCCGATAGTAGCTCAGATTCGGTAATCACGGTGTTATTAACAACGGCAATGCTACGGTCAAGTAATTGAGCCTGAGCACTCAACGCGGTTAAAGCGCCAGCTAATAAGATCAGAGAACGGGGGTGAAACATGCTAAAAAGCCTCATTCGAAGTAGAGTCGGGAGTCAACTTTGTCTCCAGCGGTGCTGCCAAAGGTGGTTAATCCCTTAAATATAAATGCGAGTCTAATAATATCATCTTGAATACCATTGATGTAGAGATTGTGCTCCCAAATTAATTGGCTTGCCCAACAACAACTATCGTATTGTACGGCATTTACCGATCCGCGTAGCTGACTTGCGGTTTGGTTGTAGTTAATAAAATGCATACTGCTCAGGGTTCCCGAATAGCGCAATTTACCACCAAGCGTGGTTTGCTCATCTTCTAAGACGTTACCCTTATTTCTCAAACGATGACGAACCACAAAGCGATTGTCGTTTGCGCCAAGGTATTGTAGGCTGGTGTCTTCTTGCACCACCGCTTTGCTATCACGGTCTAGCTGTTGGGTTAACGATGCCCGCCAACGACCTTGGATAACGGATGCTGTGGCAATTAAGTCAGAAAAATCACCAAACTGCTCAGCGGTATTGGGCAGTTGCACCGAGCGCGATTGGAAATAACTGATTTGTCCTAAACCGAATTCAAAAAATTCACGACCGTCATCGTGCAAAATACGACTGAACAATCCCGTTGTCAGTTGATTGGCATCGCCAATCCGATCTAGCCCCGTAAAACGGTTATCGGCAAAGAGTTGCAAATAGTCGAAGTTGCGTCCCATGGTATCGAAAACAGGGAACTGGCTTTGATCACTTTTGGGTACGAAGAGGTATTTCATGCGCGGTTCTAAGGTATGAATTAACCCAGAACCGAACAATGTAAAGGGTTTTTCGAAGGTAAGACCAGCGTCTAAACTGGCAATAGGAAGTACGCGACTTAGGCTATTTTGTGTGTTGTCTTGCAAGTCGTATTGCGTCATGAGCAGTTGCGTTTTAGCACTAAGAAACCCAAAAGGTCGCCAAATATCAAAGCCTACTTTGGGAGCTAGGTGCAGGCGATTGCCAATCGGAACAGCTTGTTGCGCTTGCGGCATGGCAAACTTGGTCAGCTCGCTACTCAATTCGCTGTAAAACGGACTATTGCTGGCGACTTGTCGCCAGTTGTAACTGAGTTTGGGTAAGGCGCTATAGTAGGGCTGTCCGTAGAGAAGCTGCTTAAAGTCGAGTAGTTGTAGTGATACCGATTCGTTCTCCCAACCTTTGTTCAGATTGGCTGTGCGTGGCAAATAAATCATGTTACGCAGGTAATAATCGGTTAGCTGAATTTCACGATAAAAAGCGGAGTCAGACACATCGTGCCAATTCCAATTTAGATTCCATTGTGCGGGTAACTGCTGGTTCGCTTGCCACCAAACACGATAGCGGTCGCTGTTGTTGGTTTCATCACGCAAAAAACTGGTGGTTAGTTCTCCGCGTTGTTTGGGGTACCAGTAACGAAACTCGTTATCGAACACTTGTCCTCTGTCTGCCATTTGTACTAGGGTTAGGGTGTCGTCTAAGTTGGGCGCAATGTTAAAATAATAAGGAATTTTTACCACGGATTTAACGGTATTGGTGGTTGAGTTTTCGTTGTAGTAAGTCGTGACCGTTGGCATGAGCAGTCCAGAAGAGCGATCGGCAGTACTAAATTTAAACCAAGGCATATAAAACACGGGAACATTGCCTAGTTCTAGAACGGCGTTGTGACCTGTGGCTGTTTTGTTGACATCATCGATGGTTAAGTCATCCAAGGTTAACCACCAGTCTTCTTTACCCATCGGGCAGCCCGTATAGCTGATTTTTTTTAACTCAATTTGTTCTTTATCATGAGAGACAACCGCGTTTTCCGCTTGTCCCCAAGCGTTATTTTGGCGTAGTTGATAGTTGAGTTGTGTGAGTTGCGTGCGTTGTGTTTTTTCATCGTGCTCCGCTGTTTCTGCTATCGACAAGTAATCTGGATCTTGTAGATGGACATTACCAAAAGCGAATGCTTTTTGCGTGTCTTGATGATAACGAATGAGGTTGGCGCGAAGCTTTTTTTCGTCTTGAATAACGCTGGCATCGCCAGATAGTGTAAAGAGATTATCGTTGGGATGTTGCAACTTGCGTGCTTCAAGATGCCGTTGACCTTTTTCTGTTTCCCAGCGAGCAGGTTCAAACAATTTGGGATAAGCGCACAGCGCATCGCTCGTATTGCTTTCTTCTTCCGCCCAAGAAAAGGACAGATTGCATAGCAATAAGCAAATAATCGCAAGGTGAGTCGGCAGACGGCGCATTAAACAGTTGTCAATATGAAGCTAAAAAGAGTATTTTAGCAGCCTCAGAAAGTTTTAAGGGTATTTTATGCAGGATCTGCGTGCAGAATCTTTGTCGCAATGGCTTTTAGCGCAGCCGAGCTGGCGAGAAGGTGTGTTAATGCCCTTGGCAGGCGATGCTAGTTTTCGGCGTTATTTTCGTTGGCAGGGTGAATCTCACGCTGCAATGGCGATGGATGCACCACCACCACAGGAAGATGTTCGTCCTTTTTTAGCGGTGCGCGATGCCTTAGCCAGCTTAGGTGTTGCCGTTCCCGCGTGTTATGCACAAGATGTGGCGCAAGGATTTTTATTACTCGAAGACTTTGGTGATGTCACCCTAGCGCAAGCGGTTAAGCAAGTTAAGGATGCAGAAGTTGACGCGCTTTATCGTCAAGCCTTAACGCAATTAGCGCACTGGCAAACGCATGAATCCTGTGCGGCTCAGGCAAACAAATTACCCCATTATGATGCGCCCTTGTTAGTGCGCGAAATGCAGTTGTTGCCAGAATGGTTGCTAAAAGAGCATCTCGACAGTCCTATGTCTGCCTTTGAACAAAGCGATTGGCAAAGCTTTTTGCGCTTGTTGTCAGGAGCGGCACTGAGTCAGCCACAAACCTTTGTGCATCGTGATTACCATAGTCGCAACCTAATGGTAACTGACGCTGCTAGTTTAGGTGTGCTCGATTTTCAGGATGCGGTTAAGGGTGCTTTAACCTACGATGCGGTATCTTTGTTGCGCGATGCTTACGTTAAGTTCGAGTCAGAACAGGTTCTGGAATGGCTACGCTTTTACTTTTTGCTGTTGGTCGAAAAGGGGCTGTTATCGAAAGGTGAATGGGATGGGTTTGTGCGTGCTTTCGACTGGATGGGTGTACAGCGTCATATTAAAGTCTTGGGCATTTTTGCGCGTTTATATCGTCGCGATGGTAAAGACCGTTACCTTGCCGACTTGCCACGGGTGCTAGATTACACGGTCTCTGTCGCGAGCAAGTATAGCGAGTTAAAAGGGTTGGCGGTTTGGTTAGAAAAGCGGGTGATGGGGAAGGTGTGATGAAAGCCATGATTCTAGCCGCAGGTCGCGGTGAACGGATGCGTCCCTTAACCGACCATACCCCTAAGCCTTTATTGATGGTTGGTGGTAAGCCGCTGATCGTTTGGCATATCGAGGCTTTGGCACGGGCAGGTATTACGGAGATTGTCATTAATCATGCATGGCTAGGCGAACAAATTCCAGCTGCTTTGGGTGATGGCAGTCGATGGGGTGTCACGCTCAGTTATTCTGCCGAGGGCGACTCGGGATTAGAAACGGGCGGTGGTATTTTCAATGCATTACCTTTGCTGGGCGACGATCCCTTTTTAGTGGTGAATGGGGATGTGTTCAGCCAACTTGATTTTGTACCACTGGTTCAGCGTGGTTTAGTCGGTAATGAGTTAGGTTATTTAGTTTTAATTGATAATCCAGAACACAATCCTAAAGGTGATTTTACCCTCACCGAAGCAGGTCGCATTGTCGATATGCCAAACTTGACCTATTCGGGTATTGCTGTGTTGTCGCCTCGCTTGTTTGATGGCTGTGTCGCTGGTAAATTTGGGCTTGCGCCTTTGCTACGAAGGGCGATGACAGATCATCGCGTGAGCGGATACAAAGCACAAGATTTGTGGGTAGATGTCGGCACGCCAGAGCGGTTACAATATCTCGAAATCTATTTAGCAAGGAGCGCATTATGTTAGCGATTCAGATTGATGATCCTGAACTGGAAGCTTTTTATCGTGAAGAATACGAAGAATATAAAGAAGATACGCCTTCTTTAGCACAACAGTTTATGACCTTTTTACGTGAGCAGCGTACTAAGCGTGATGTTCAGATTTCACTAGCAGAATCAGATAATGATGAAGTGATTCGTGCAGAGGACTTATTCGAGCAAATCATTCATCACATACGTCATGCTTAACGGATTGTTTTTTACACAGCGTGCTGCAAAGCGTTTACGAGCAATTGCTGATTATTTATTAAGTAAAACGGGTTCACAGCAGACAGCAGAGCAACAAGTGTTAGAAATCCAGCGTTATTTGCTTGATATTTTGTTGCCTTATCCTGAAGCTGGTGTTCAAATTGATGGTTATGGCAAGGGCGTTAGAAAGATAAGCTACAAAAGTTACACCATTTTGTACAAAATTAATTTAGCAAAAAGTCGCATTGATATTCTTAATATTTATCGATATAACCAACCTTAACCGTTTCGGAACAACGCCTCATGCTAATGCTCATTTCTCCTGCCAAATCTCTCGATATGGACAATCCATCCCCGATGGCTGATTATTCGCAATGCGATTTTTTAGCCCAGTCTCAGTCGTTAATCGACCAGATTAAGCAACTCAGTGTTGATGATATTGCGCAGCTAATGACGCTGTCAGCCAAATTGGCAACCCTGAATGTACAGCGCTATCAAGATTTTCGGTTGCCTTTTTCTGAGCATAATGCCAAGCAAGCTGTGTATGCGTTTAACGGTGATGTGTATGAAGGCTTGTCCGCAACAACCTTGCCTGCCGAGTCTGTGCGCTGGTTGCAGGGACATTTGCGCATTTTGTCGGGACTTTATGGTTTGTTGCGTCCGCTCGATTTAATGCAGCCGTATCGATTAGAAATGGGTACAGCCTTTGCCAATAGCCGAGGTAAAAATCTCTATGCTTTTTGGGGTGATCAATTAACCCAAGCGGTCAATCACTTGTTATTGCAACAAACACAGCCTGTGTTGGTTAACCTCGCTTCGGAAGAGTATTTTTCTGCAGTTCAAGCAAAGCAGATACAAGCACCGATCATTACGCCCGTCTTTCAGGATGAAAAAGCAGGAAAATACAAAATCATTAGCTTCTATGCCAAAAAAGCACGTGGCATGATGGTACGTTATGCCGCCGAACATTTGCTAACAGATGTGCAACAACTCAAACACTTTGATACGGCGGGTTATGTCTATTGCCCAGATATCTCAACGGAAACGCAGTGGCTATTTCGTCGACCAGAGGCAGCGTTATGACGCAAAGCGCGAACAATGCTGCTAAAGCAGCGAAAACGTTTTTAACCCCCGAAATCGCGGATTATTGCGAGTTGCACTGCTCGCCAGAGTCGGAAACTTTAGCAGCGTTGACGGCATTTACCATGGAAAATCGCAGCGATTTTGCCGTTAACTTATCGGGACGAAGTGTCGGGCAGCTCCTTCGGTTGTTGGTGGGGCTGTCTGGTGCGAAACGCATTTTGGATGTGGGAACATTTACAGGCTATTCAGCTTTGTCTTTGGCAGAAGGCGCGATTGCCGATGCGCGAGTGATCAGTATTGATGCCAATCCTATGAGTAAAGAACTTGCACAGCCCTTTTTGGCACAGAGTCCGCACGGGCATAAAGTCGAGTTAGTGACTGCTTTTGTACAAGACTGGTTACCACTGCAACCCGATGCCAGCTTCGATTTTATTTTTTTAGATGCTGATAAACATCGTTATCCCCAGTATCTAACCGAGTGTTGGCGTTTATTGTCGGCTGGCGGCGTGTTGATTGCAGACAATATTTTGTGGGGCGGGCATGTGGTGAGCGAGCATCCGCCCACGCGAGCCATCGCGGTGGATGCGTTCAATAAAGCAGCAAGTAGCTTACCCGATGCTACTGCTGTTTGTTTGCCCTTACGTGATGGTGTGATGTTATTGCGTAAATCGGCTTAGGGAAGCTCTGCAAAATGCAACGGGTTGGGGGCTTGGGGGAAGGGATGCACATTGTTAGCCTGTCACCTATTGATAACGCCCCTTCCACCAACTAAAAAATACGTTAGGAAGTCTGAAAAAAGGCGTAAGCCGTATTTTTCAGACCTTCCTTAGGTTTTTCATGCAAAGGTCATAAAACTCAGCTAAGATAGACGACTATGGAACACACTACCCCCCAATGGATTACGTTAATCCAAATCATTGCCTTATTGGCAATTAATGCTTTTTTTGTTGCTGCTGAATTTGCTTTAGTCAAAGCAAAACAAGTGCGTTTGGCGCAACGAGGTGATAGTCGAACGACACGCTTAACCTTGTCTATTCATCAAAATATCGAAGCTTATTTGGCTGCTTGCCAATTGGGTATTACGATGGCATCCTTGGGCTTGGGTTGGGTTGGTGAGCCTTTTGTCGCGGCGCTTATTTTGCCGCTGTTCGAAGCCTTCAATTTGCCGCAAGAAGTACTACATACCTCGTCTTTTTTAATTGGTTTTATTGTCTTTTCCGCGTTGCATATTGTATTGGGCGAGCAAGTCCCTAAAAACCTCGCTATTCGAGAGCCTGAGCCTGTTGCCGTGTGGATCGCGTGGCCGTTACGGGGTTTCTTTTTGATGGTGTACCCTTTTTCGCGCCTACTAGACATGACCGCTGCAGGCATTTTGCGCAGCATGGGGGTTAAACCTGCTAGTCATTTAGAAGTTTTTACCGATGCCGAAATTAAAGATATCATTGATCAGTCGCGTGCTAGTGGCGAAATGGGGCATCAAAAAGCCGATATGCTGACCAACTTGTTCGAATTAGAACATCGTACAGCACGTGAACTGATGACCCCTCGTGGGGATATTGATGCCTTAGACATTGAGCGTTGCCCCGAATCTTTGCTTGCCTTAATTTTAGAAACACAGCACTCACGCTTTCCCGTTATCGAAGGTGGGTTTGATCAGGTTCATGGTATTGTATTGGTAAAAGATTTGTACCGTGCGTTGCTTGCAGGTGATCAGCAGCCCTGGGCGCACTTAAAAGACTTTTGTCGCCCTGCACAAATGCTGCCCGATGGTTTGAACGCCAGTCAGTTATTTGAGCAAATGCGCACCAAGCAAGCGCATATGGCGGTGGTTGTCGATGAATATGGTGAGCTGGTTGGGCTGATTACCTTAGAAGACGTATTAGAAGAGTTGGTTGGTGATATTGGCGATGAGTTAGATGATCAGGTGGCAGAATATCCAATTGATGCCGAAGAAGGTGGCTGGCGAGTGCATGGTTTGGCAGATTTGGATGATGTGTCGAAAATAACAGGGCTTACATTGGCATCGGATTTGCAAGTGCATACCTTGTCTGGGCTTTTTATGGAAAAGTTGGGACGAATGCCAGAAGTTGGCGATCAACTACAGATAGAAGGCTGGTTACTGCAGGTGCAAAAAGTTAAAGACCGTCGCGTTGAGTGTGTCACAATCAAAACGCCTGTTGAGTTGGCTCCATGAACGATCGCATCTTGACAGAACCCATGCGTGAGCGAGACGATCCGCTGCTGAATCAAGTGGTACCGCTGCTCGATAATGCACATTTTGATGTGCTTGCAGACAGGTTAGAAGGTGAGCATGAAACCGATTTGGCTGTATTGCTGGAATCTTTGCCGAGCCATCAGCGCCAGCAAGTTTGGGAACTGATTCCAGCCCAGCGTCAGGGTAATGTGTTACTTAACCTACATGACGAGGTTCGTCATTCACTCATTGCTACCATGCCGCACCAAGAGCTTGCTGATGCTGTCGAACATCTTGATGCTGACGATATTGCCTCGGTGATCGAAGATTTGCCCGAAGATAAATCGGATGCGGTATTAGAACAACTCAACCATGAAACACGTGCCGATGTCGAAGAAGCCCTCAGTTATCCAGAAGACAGCGCGGGACGCTTAATGCGTTTTGATGCCATTGAAGTTCGGGCAGATATCGACTTGCAAACGGTTTTACGTTATTTGCGTCGTCATAAAGCCTTGCCCGATCATACCGATGGCTTGATGGTGGTCGATGAGCAAGGACGTTATGTGGGCAAACTTCCCTTGTCTATTATCGTTACGCACACGGGTAGTGCGCGTGTGCAAGATATTATGAATGGTGCTGCAGAAGCGATTTCTGTGCATATGGAAGCCGACGAAGTCGCGCACTTGTTCGATCAGCGTGATTTGGTATCGGTAGCGGTGATTGATGATCTTGGGAAATTGGTTGGTCGTATTACGGTTGATGATGTGCTTGATATTGTCCGTGCTCAATCTGATCGTACGCTAATGGGCATGGCAGGTCTTAACGAAGAGGCCGATTTATTTGCACCCGTGTTGGTCAGCACGCGTCGCCGCGCCTTGTGGTTAGGGTTAAACTTAGCAACCGCATCATTGGCAGCTTGGGTGATTGGTCAGTTTGAAGCCAGTATTGCACAAATCGTTGCACTGGCAATTTTAATGCCTGTTGTTGCCAGTATGGGTGGTGTTGCAGGTAGTCAAACCTTAACCATGACGGTTCGTGGGTTGGCATTAGGACAGGTTGGTTTGTCTAACATGCGTTGGCTGCTCCGTCGAGAGTTAGCTGTTGGTGTGCTCAATGGTTTTTTGTGGGCTTCCTTAATGGGTATTGCTTCGTGGTTGATTTTTTCAACAGGGGTTGGCATCGTCATTGCAGCCGCCTTAACCATCAATATGTCGTTGGCTGTGGCTGCAGGTGTGCTCATTCCCATTGTTCTCGATCGGTTCGGCATAGATCCTGCTTTGTCTGCTTCTATGATTTTAATGACCATAACCGATGTGATGGGATTTTTAACTTTTTTAGGATTGGCAACACTCTTTTTACTGTAAAAACAGGTTAGCTTTTTCAAAATGTGATATGCTCAGGCGAGCTAAAAAAAGATAAATTGCCAGATTAATAGAACAATTAGGGGATTGCAAATGTCGACATCACCATCACAGGTTACACAGCGTGAGTATCGTCTTGCACCCGATACCGTCATCATTTCTCGTACCGACTTAGAAGGTAATATCATCTACTGCAACGAAGACTTTGTGGTTGCCTCTGGTTATGCACGCGAAGATTTGATTGGACATCCACACAATATTTTGCGTCATCCCGATATGCCAGCTGAGGCGTTTGCTGATTTATGGAAGACGGTACAACGTGGTATGCCGTGGCAAGGGTTTGTTAAAAATCGTCGTCAAAATGGCGATTTTTACTGGGTGCATGCACAGGTATCGCCTACTTACTCGATGGGTGACATCAATGGTTATTTGAGCGTACGCACGCCCGCGACGGCAGAACAAATTCATCAAGCAGAAGCCTTATACCCTCAGTTACAAACAGGCAAGATTAAATTGAATGCAGGTGCGCTGGTTTCGTGGCGCGATCATTTTGCTTTTTTACACCATTTAAACATGGGAATGTTGTTGGTTTGGTGGTTGTTACTGGTGGTTATGTTGCCCACTGTACTTAATGTGTTTGATGTTGTCGACATTCCTGCTTGGTATGAATTGGGGGCAATCGGACTAACGGTATTGATTGCTTATTTTGCCCAGAAAACGCATTTTAATCATCTCGCAAATTTTGCCAAAGGGTTACAGTCTTTGGCCGAAGGACGTATGCAGATTGATGTTCAATTTGCAGCCGACCGTTCCCTGATTCAAGCGGGTTTAACCCATCAAATCGGTGCGTTATTGCGTACCATGCAGTTAAATCTTTGGTCTAATACAAACGGCGTGTCTGACTCTGAGGCAGCACAGCAGCGTATTTATTCGGCATTAAATGAAGCGGCAGCTGCCTTGGTTGTTGCCGATGCTAGCGGTAATTTGGTATTAGCAAATCGTAATGCGCAAGAGCAACTGCTTATGCATGCAGGTATGTTGTCGCATATCTGTGATGGCTTTGATGCCCATCATTTAGAAGGTCAGTCAATTCGTAAGTTGATTAGTGATGATGCGTTGCACTTGCTCAAGCACGATGGTGTGGCGCAAGAAATGGTCTTGACGTTGGGTTCTACAAAACTGGTATTGCAAGCAACGCCTGTTCGTCGTGCAGGGCGATTTTTAGGCGTTGCGTTGCTGATCCAAGATCAAACGCGTGATTTAAAAGCACAGGCAGATGTGGCGCACTTGGTCGAAACGGCGCGTGCAGGCTTCATGAAAGTTCGTTTGGATTTAGACAATTTGCCCGAAGGCTTTTATCGTGAGTTTGGACAACGCATGAATGAAATGATGGATACCTTTTCGGAGATGTTTAATACCGTTGGTCGATCGGTTGGCATGTTAGCCTTCTCAGACTTAGGTGCTGATATGTCAGGTGACTATCAGGGTCAATTCCGCATGTTGCAAAACTCGGTTAATCTATCGATGCGTAATATGAACGAGTTGGCTGGACAAGTGCAATTCACGGCAAACAATGTCGAAAAAGCCATTCAGCAGATTAACGATGGCGTTTGCTCATTTGCTGATCAGGTGCGTTCTCAGTCGGCATCTTTAGAAGAAACCGCTGCCAACATGCATCAAATTTCGCACGATGTTAAGCAAAATGCGATACAAACGCAGGCTTCCGAAACCCTAACCAATCAGGCTTGTCAGCAAGTCAATGTCAGTGCGCAAGTGATGAAACAAGCAGCGAGCGCTATGGACAGTATTCGTATTTCTGGCGAAAAAATTGGCGAGATTAATGACATTATTAATGGTATTGCTTTCCAAACAAACTTATTAGCGCTTAATGCTGCCGTCGAAGCGGCACGTGCGGGCGAGCATGGTAAAGGATTTGCTGTTGTGGCGAGTGAAGTACGTGCATTGGCTCAGAAGTCGGCTGAGGCAGCGTCTGACATTCAAGCATTAATTGAGCAATCGGTGCAACAAATCATCGACGGCAGTGGTTTGGTCAGTCAGTCTCAACAACAGATGGATGCGGTATTGCAGACCATGAATGATTTAACCGCATCGGTTAATGTCATGAATACAGCAGCCACACGTCAGGCTTCGACCGTACAAGAAGTGAGCCGTGCTTTAGAAGTGATTGATCATGCAGTGGCACAAAGTGCGGCATTGGTTGAAGATACGACAGCGCAAACAGAGCAAGTCAAGACAAAAATGCAGAATCTGGGTAAGCTGGTCGGCATGTTTAAGTTAAACAAAGCGGGTCA
Source organism: Thiomicrospira cyclica (assembly GCA_022736205.1). Classification (GTDB taxonomy): domain Bacteria; phylum Pseudomonadota; class Gammaproteobacteria; order Thiomicrospirales; family Thiomicrospiraceae. The sequence continues at coordinate 10,379 of DZAT01000019.1, read as the reverse complement.
GTTAGTGGCTAAAGAAGGTCGCACGTTACTGTCTGATATGAAGCAAGCGCATTTAAACTGGCGTATTAAAATGGTCAACTTTTTGGAAGGTTACGATAAAACCGTAGACCCCAAAGTGGTGGGCGATTTCACCGCATGTGCGTTGGGTAAATGGCGCTCTTCTATCGGCATGACCTACGAACGTTTGCCAGAAATCGCTCATCTTGATGATGCGCATCGTTTGTTTCACCAGAAAGTATCAGAGTTAGTCGATTTGTACTTAGAAGGCAAAACAGATGAGGCTTACAAGGGTCTGCCAGAAATTGATGCTTTGTCGGAGCATGTGGTCGAACTGTTAACACGTCTTGAATCTGCTATTGCCGATAATGCTGATCTTTTCAAGACACAAACAGGCTGTAAATCGACAACATCAACAGGATGTCATACAGGTTGTCAGCATTAAGTCCAGTTAAGTCGTAAAAAAGGCACGATGATTATCGTGCCTCTGTCCATACAGCGCGTCTTGCCCGAACGCCCTTGGCGAGCAAGTCGAGCAATACAACGGAATCATCCCAATTTAAACAACCGTCTGTAATGCTTTGTCCGTAGTTAAGATCACAGCCTGCTTTAACGTCTTGTCGACCTTCGACTAAGTGACTTTCTACCATCACGCCCATAATGCTTTGGCAACCTTCGCTCAGCTGTTGAACAATACTTTGTGCAACGACCGTTTGCTTGCGAAAGTCTTTGCTGCTGTTAGCATGTGAGCAGTCGATCATTAACTTAGGACGAACGCCAGCTTTGGTTAACTTTGCCAGTGCATCGGCAACGTAAGGTGCGCTGTAATTGGGTTCGTTGTTACCACCGCGTAAAATGATATGACAATCATCGTTACCTTTGGTATGAAAAATAGCGGAACGTCCTTCTTTGGTCAGCGACATAAAAATGTGCGCTCTTTCTGCCGCACGAATGGCATCAATAGCGATGCCGACATCACCATCGGTGCCATTTTTGAAGCCAACGGGACAAGACAAACCCGAAGCTAACTCTCGATGACCTTGGCTTTCGGTTGTGCGTGCACCAATCGCGCCCCAGCTAACCAAGTCGGCAATATACTGAGGCGAAATCAAATCTAAAAACTCGGTAGCAGCGGGCATGCCCATGCTGTTAATATCGAGCAATAATCCGCGCGCCAATGCCAATCCTTTATTGATTTGGAAGGACTCATCTAAGTTAGGGTCGTTGATCAGCCCTTTCCAGCCAACGGTGGTACGTGGTTTTTCGAAATAGACGCGCATGACGATGAGTAGGTCATCTTTAAGTTGCTCACGCGCTGCCAACAAACGATTGGCGTACTCTCGTGCTGCCGTTGTGTCGTGAATTGAACAAGGACCAACAACAACTAAAATACGATCATCTTGCCCTGTTAAAATATCGTGAATCTGCGCACGGGTATCGTAAATCAGCTTAGAGACGCGCTCTGTTATTGGGTAGTGCGCGTGCAGTTCCTGCGGCGGTATGACCTCTGTCATGCTTTTGATGCGTAGGTCGTCTGTTGCGTATTTCATGTTGCTGTCGCTATTACAATGCTAAAAATAGCCCATTATTATGCCACGAATGACCGTTGCTTGCCAGTTGATGATGTGTTGATTATGACTAAGTATCTGGTGATGCTTGTTAAATTAAGCTAAAATTGACACATTATTATATTATTCCCCTGTAAAGTCCATTATGAAACAAGCCCTACATTCTCTTATTGTCACCGCATTAACTCAGTTGCAGGCTCAGGGTGTGATTCAACACCTAGATGCGGGCGCGATTAAAATTGAGCTACCTCGCGATAAAGCACATGGCGATTTCGCAACCAATGTGGCAATGGCATTGGCAAAGCCCAATGCGATGAATCCGCGTGCGTTGGCGGAAGCGTTAATCGCTGCTTTGCCTGCAACGAATTGGTTAATCAGTGCTGAGATTGCAGGTCCTGGTTTCATTAACTTTCGTTTAGATGCAGCTGCTAAGTTTTCGGTTCTGGCTAAAATTTTGCAAACAGGCGTTGATTTTGGTCGCATTAATATGGGTGAGGGCAAATCGGTACAGGTCGAGTTCGTTTCGGCTAACCCGACGGGGCCTTTGCATGTCGGTCATGGTCGCGGTGCTGCCTACGGGTCGGCTTTGGTGTCGGTATTGCGTCATGCGGGTTACGATGTGCAAGCAGAGTACTATGTTAACGATGCAGGTCGTCAGATGGATATCTTGGCAACCAGCGTTTGGCTGCGTTACTTAGCCTTGTGTGGTGAGCCGATTGTTTTCCCCAGTAATGGTTACAAGGGTGATTACATCATCACCACTGCACGCGCCTTGTTAGATGAACAAGGTGAGCGTTTGCGTCATGCTGCTTCTGTTGTCTTTGCAGCACTGACACCAGACCAAGTGTTGAATGACGCAGGTGAAGTGGTGAGTGGCGACAAAGAAAAACACATCGACGACATTATTGTTCATGCGCGTGAGTTGTTGGGTGTTTCAGATTATCGCTTGGTGCTGGACAAAGTACTGCACGAGATTTTGTTCGATATTAAAGAAGACTTGGCAGAATTTGGCGTTCATTTCGATAACTGGTTTAGTGAGCGCTCGTTAACCGAATCGGGTATTGTCGATGCTGCCTTAACGCGTTTAGATGCCAATGGTCAGTTGTACGAAAAAGATGGCGCGATTTGGTTTAAATCAACGGATTATGATGATGCGAAAGATCGGGTCGTGGTGCGTGAAAACGGCATTAAAACTTACTTTGCATCCGACATTGCTTACCATTACGACAAATTAGCGCGTGGCTTCGAAAAAGTCATTAATATCTGGGGTTCAGATCACCACGGTTATATTCCTCGTGTTCGCGGTGCGATTCAGGCAATGGGTGAAGATGACAGCCGCTTAGATGTGTTGTTAGTGCAATTTGCTGTGCTCTATCGTGGTGGTGAAAAAGCATCCATGTCGACACGTTCTGGCGAGTTTGTTACCTTGCGCGAATTGCGTGAAGAGATTGGTAATGACGCGACACGTTTCTTTTATGTGATGCGTAAATGTGATCAGCATATGGATTTCGATTTGGATTTAGCCAAGTCTAAAAGCAATGAAAATCCGCTGTTTTATATTCAGTATGCGCATGCGCGTTGTTGTGGTGTTTTTGCACAAGCAGACAGTCGCGGGTTGACAGCTTGGACTGAGTCTTTAGGCTTGGATTGTATTGCGCAATTGACAGAAACATCGGAAGCTGACTTGGCACAAAAATGTGCTCAGTTCCCCGAAGTGATTGCTAATGCGGCACGCGATGCAGAGCCACATCAAATTGCCTATTATTTAAAAGAGTTAGCGCATCAATTGCACAGTTATTACAACAATACCCCTTTGTTGGTCGAGGATGATGCCTTGCGCTTTGCACGATTGACCTTATTGCAAGCAACGCGTGTTGTGTTAGCCAACGGTCTGGCTGTGTTGGGTGTGTCAGCTCCTGAGCGTATGTAATGGCGCGTGACTACCGTTACGGTCACAAAACGAAGCAGCCGACGGTACGTCGAACGCAGCAACAAGATGGCACGAAAGCGGCCGTTTCCGCTCAGCCTAAATCAGAAGCTGAACCTGCCTTATCGATGGTAGAATCGCGTGCATCAACGACACGCTCGAAACAGGCAAGAAAATCGGTATCGTCTCGTGGTCACGTTGCTTCATCGCGTTCTGCAGATGTACAGAAAATTATTGATGATGCTTGCCGCGCCAGTGCGCCTAAAGCCATTATTAAAGAAGCTGAACAACGCGACGCGTTGGCCAAAAAAGAAGCCGAAGCACAAGCGGCAGAACAGGCTAAGCAACAGGTTTTAGTGCAAGAGAAGAAACAGTCGCGTTTTGGTTGGCTTGCATGGGGTAGCATGACCCTGTTGATTCTCTCTGGTGTCTCTTGGTTGCTGTATGCGCCGTTTTTTCTAGCGTTTGCTTTCGAAATGCAATGGATTAATGAAGCAACGCGCAATCGGTTAGATCCTGCTGCTGCCATGCGCTCGCAAGCGATTTCGAGTTTGTCTCAAGATAAACAAGATTTGGTTAAACCCAGCACATCAGCGCCTAATCTCGCCACAGCGGCAGAGGATGTGGCAGATATGCACTATAGTTTTTATCGTGAGTTGCCTAAAGCCAATATTGTGACAGCGGCACAGCCATTACCCGTGCGTACACGCTCGCCAACTTATTTGCAGTTAGCATCCATTGCTAATGATAAAGAAGCGCAAAACGAGCGCAAGCGTTTGGCGCAAAAAGGTTATTTGGTGCAAATGACCGCACAGGTTAATAAGGGGCAGACGGTTTACGTATTGCGTATGGGGCCTTACGAAGATCAGCGCGTTATTAATCGTTTAAAAGTAGAGTTGCAACGACTGGGTGTGGATGCGCACGAGGTGAGTGTTATTTCGGTGGTCAAGGCTGCCGAACAGCAAGCGGTACAGCCTGTTGTCGTTAACACTAAGCCCACGCAACCCGTCAATGCGCCCAGTCGCGGCGATGTGCAACAGAAAGTCGCTGCGCCGCCGCGCTAATTTTTCTTAAAGCGGTGCTAAGGTTGTTTTGTTGCGACCCGTTTCTTTAGATTCATACAAAGCCTTATCGGCACGCGTATATAAACTGTCCCAATCTTCGCCCATACGATAGGAAGCAACACCTAACGAAATGGTAATATTGCCAATGGTTTCGCCTGTATCTTTGCGCTTTAAATGACTGATTTCGACCTTGTGTCGTAAGTGTTCTGCCAAGGTAAAAGCTTCTTCGACGGTCGCGTTGGGTACAAGGATGGCAAACTCTTCGCCACCAATGCGTGCAACCAGCTGTGATGGTTCGACGCTCTTTTTCAGAATGCCAGAAATGAAACGTAGCACAGCATCACCAATTTGATGTCCGTAGCTGTCGTTGAACTTCTTAAAAAAGTCAATGTCGCAAAGGATTACGGCTAATCGGTTGTTTTCTTTGGTAGCTTGTATGGCAATGTCTAGGTCTTGTTCGAACCAGCGACGATTGGCAAGTTTGGTGAGCATGTCGGTCATGGCTTCGGCACGTGCGTCTTCGAGTTCTTTTTGAAGTTTGGCGATATGTTTGGTTGCGGCGACCATGTCTTGTTGCATTTCACTTTGTGTGGCAACAATCGACTTTGTGGTCGATAACACACTGCCCGTCAGATTGCGCAGCATTTCGGGATCAATGTCTTGTCGGCTAGACAGTTGATTGACATAGTGATCAAGTTCTTGCGTGTGCGAATCCATGTTTTTAGTCCAGTCCATCAACTTGGAGACCATGCGCTCTAATAGCCGACGGAAAGCACGCTCGAGATCTGATGTGTCAGCTTGTTGTTCTTTTAAGAATTCTTCATACAGACGAACACCAAGGGTGTTGGTATAGCCATCACGATTTTGCATGGCATTATCCAACACAGCGATGAGTTTGCTATTGTTCGCTAAAAAATACTCGTACCATACCAAAAAGTTCATGGGGTTTGGGGTAATACCGTGCTTCTCGAACACCTCGACTACCTTAACCAGAATCGCCTCGGATTCGTATTTATTTTGCGTATAAACTTTCATAACCTATCATCTCTATAACGTGCATTTAATTAGTGTAGCATGCCATTCGTGTAATTTTAATGGCTAATTGTGCTTTAACTTTAAAAAGCTGTGTTAGCATGGCTTTTTGGTTTGTTTAAAGGAAAAAAGAAATGTGGTTAATCCAATTGCATGTTTTGTTTGTGTTGTTGTCTGGATTCGGTTTTTTCATGCGCGGCATTGGTCATTTGCGTGGCGAGGCTTGGGTGCAGAAAAAACTGGTGCGCATTTTACCGCACATCGTTGATACGGGATTGTTGGTAACAGCAATTGCTTTACTGGTTACGATGGAAATTAGTCCGCTTACCGATTGGGTATTGGCTAAAATCATTGCCTTGTTGGTCTATATTTTTCTGGGTGTCATGGCATTTAGAGTGGCTAAAACGATTAAAGCAAAAGCGCTGTTTTGGCTGGCAGCATTGATTGTGTTTGCTTATATGTTCGCGGTAGCGAAAACTTATTCTGTTTTCCCTTGGATTCCTGCGGTTGCAGTAGGCTAAAGGACAGCATTCGTGGAACCTTTATTTGTAGATGCAGAACAGAAAATTCGTGCCTTAGGTCATCGCGTGACCACTGGGCGCGTGTTAACGCTGGCAATGCTGTTAGGGGCTGATAAACCCTTAACGCATGACATGATGTTAGCCAGTTTTAAAACACCGATGGATCGGGTAACGCTGTATCGCACCTTGGACTGGTTGGTGAATGTTGGTTTGGCGCATCGTATTCGTGCTGAAGATCGATTATGGCGATTCATTGCTGGGGGCGGTGAAACCCGTCATCCGCATTTTTATTGCGAAAACACGGGTAAGTTGATCTGTTTAACCGATGTGAAAATCCCCGAAATGACGTTGCCTAAACAATTCAAAGTCAGTCATGTTGAAATTGTGTTTCATGGTATGTGCGAGTCTTAATCTCGCCTACTGTTCTGAGTCTTTGCTTAAAGGTGCTTGTCAGCACCTTTTTTTAGCGTTACTATATGCAACTAGTATATAAAAGCAACCAGTATCGAGATGAGTATGCAATCAAAACGCTTATTATCAACAGCCATTGCGCTCCTGCTTTCAGGCATTGCCTTTGCACAACCGGATATTCCTTTACAGTCGTTGTCGGAGGTGGTGATTAAAAACCAAGATGAACGCTCGCCCGAGGGCTGGACGATGTTGCGCGACGAGCTGGTGAAAACAGAAACAATTGACAGTAACAGTATCGAACGCACCAATGCCAGTAACATCCTAGAGGCGGTCGATAACAGACCGGGAGTATCGGTGCAGTCAGAGTGTTCTGTGTGTAATGCACGCAATATCACGCTGAATAATATGCCGGGGCGTTTTACCACCATGCTGGTTGATGGTATTCCCATTTACTCTTCATTGTCATCGGCATATGGTTTGGATGGTATCAGTACCGAAGGCGTTGAGCGTATCGAAATTTCGCGTGGTGCAGGAACGAGTTTAACCGCGCCCGAAGCTTTGTCGGGTACAGTGAATGTGATTACGAAACGTCCCAGAATGGCTGAAACGATCTTGAAACAACAGTTTGGCTCGTTTGGCGATATTCGCTCAGGCGTGTATTTAGGGCAGCCAGTCAGGGGTGGTGCTTACAGTGTGTCGCTCGATAGACGCACACAAGATGCCGTCGATGGTGTTGGTTACGGCATCAGTCAGTCGGCAGGGTTCGAGCGTAACAACTTAGGCGTTGCTTACTTTATCGATAAATTGGCTGGCTTTCGCTGGCAAGGGCGTGTCGATGTCTTGCAAGAAGATCGTAATGGTGGCGCATTGGGTAAAGACTATTATGGCATTAAGCAAAACACCACAGGCAACCCCTTCAATTTTTCAGCAGGACCTAACGGTTCTCCGATCAGCAATGGTTGGGTCAATGCCGATGGTTCAGGATTTACCATTTACAATAGCGGGTTAGCAGGCTTTTCGCAGATGATTCGCACCGAACGCCAACAAGCCACGTTGCAAGGTGAGCGAAAAATGGGCACAGGCACACTGCGCGTTGCGTCAGGGCTGGCACACAATTACCAAGATTCATTTTATGGTGGCGATGCGCTCTATTCAGGGCATCAAGGGCAACAGTATTTATCGGCCAGTTATCAATTTCCGATACAGGAACAGTTAATTACCTTAGGTGCGGATTATCGCGGTGAAGACTTGCGCAGTGAGGGCTATTCTTACACCACCAATCAAGCCAATAATGGGATCGATAATTACAGCTATCGTAGCAATGCCATTTATGGTCAATATTACCGCGCCTTGCTGGATGGTCGCTTAGAAACCAACGCTTCGTTGCGCGTCGATGAACATAATGTGTTCGGCACCATTGCCAGCCCACGCATCAATACGCTGTATCATCATAGCAATGCCTATTCGAGTCGTTTTTCTGTCGGTCGTGGTTTTCGCGCGCCAACGTCATTTTTTGAACAAGATCACGGCTTATTGGCAGACAGTAACATTGTGCGCGTGATTAACAAAGCCGAAACGTCGGACAATGCCAGTTATGCCCTGAATTATGTGTCGGATAACCTCAGCTGGATAGCCTCAATTAACTATAATCGTATTAACAACATGGCACGCTTAACAGCAGGGGTTGACGATGGTAATGGCGGTACTTATACCTTGTTCGATGCTTCACCCGATCCTGTCACCATTAAAGGAATCGATTGGGTAGGCACGGTTAAGCTAACCGATAGGCTATCAACCAGTATTGGCTTAGAACATTTTGATTATGAATTTACCCCAGGGTCATTAACTTTCGCCCGTCCGAACGACCGCGTTTATTGGTTGCTCGATTACGACCATGCGGGATGGGATTTAATGGGGCGTGTGACATGGACAGGGCCACAAGACCTCGCCAAGTTTTATAACTATGCCGATACCCAACAGTACAACTTGGACGGCACACCCAAACGCAACATCAGTCCAGATTTCTTTGTCGCCGATGTGCGTGCTGCTTATCAATGGAATAAAACCTATTCTGGCTTTGTCGGCGTAAATAACCTGTTCGATTTTCAACAATCACAAGTGGATAGCTACCTATGGACAAACGGCGCAGGTGAAATGGATGTGACCCATATTTGGGGACCTAACTTAGGTCGTCAGGTATACGCAGGGGTGCGGATGCGTTTGTAGTCGAAAGGCTCAATTTATGCTAGTATTTGCCTTAGCTAAAAAGACAGGAGATTAGCATGGCAAATACCTTAGCACAGGTTTGGACGCGTGCAGAGTTAGGATTAGAAGCACCCGTCGTAACGGTCGAAGTACATATTTCTAACGGCTTGCCAGGGTTGACCTTGGTGGGGTTGCCCGAATCAGCCGTTCGTGAAAGCAAAGACCGTGTGCGCAGTGCGATGCTATCTTCTTCAGCTGATTATCCGACAAGGCGTGTTACGGTTAACCTCGCGCCTGCTGATTTACCCAAAACGGGCGGGCGTTATGATTTACCCATTGCCATCGGGTTACTGGCAGCATCGGGGCAAGTGCCCTTAGATAAGCTTGCTCGTTACGAATGGGTGGGTGAGCTGGGGCTAGATGGCTCATTGCGTGCTGTGTCGGGGGTTTTGCCGATTGCGATGGCGGCACGCAGCAGTGGTCGCTGTCTGGTTGTGCCTTTAGAACAATTAGCGGTTTGTGCGGTGGTGCCGGGATTGGATGTGGTGGGTGCTGCGCACTTGCTTGATGTGATTGCCTATTTAAATGACGAGGGCAGTCTGGTTGCGCCAAATGGTCGTACCTTGTCGATTGATCCTGTACCTCAGCCCGATTTGTCGGAAGTGCGTGGTCAAGCGGTGGGTAAACGCGCGTTAGAGATTGCTGCTGCTGGCGGGCATAGTCTGTTATTTGTCGGCCCACCAGGTAGTGGTAAGAGCATGTTGGCGAATCGGTTAGCAGGCTTGTTGCCACCCTTGTCGGAAAGTGAACGGTTAGAGGTAGCAGCGATTCATTCGTTAGCGGGCATGCCAGTCGAGTCGATATTGGCAGGGCAAAGACCGACGCAAAGCCCACATCATTCATCATCCTCAGTTTCTTTGGTGGGAGGTGGTTCAAAACCGCGCCCAGGTGCTATTTCTCTCGCTAACCATTCTATTTTATTTTTAGACGAACTTCCTGAGTTCGATCGTCGTACCTTAGAGATGTTGCGCGAGCCATTAGAGTCGGGCGAGGTGCGTATTGCACGTGCTGCCTATCAGGCGACTTATCCTGCACGCTTTCAGTTGATTGCAGCAATGAATCCTTCACCATCGGGCTTTTTTGCGGACGACCCAAAATGCCAATCAACACCAGAGCAAACCGCACGCTATTTAGCTAAAATTTCAGGTCCGCTGCTCGATCGTATCGACTTGCAAGTCGAATTGCCAGCAGTCGAAGTCAGTGCCTTACAAAACGCGCCCGATGGCGAGTCCACCGCAACCGTCGCAGCACGTGTGTTACAGGCGCGTGCTTTTGCTCAAGTGCGTGGAAAACTGAATGCCGAACTCAGTCCTAACGAGTTAGACATCTATGCCAAGCCAGATGCCGCAGGGGCTAAGTTGCTGGCACAAGCGATGCAAAGAATGGGGCTGTCAGCGCGTTCTTATCATCGCATTTTACGCGTTGGGCGTAGTATCGCCGACTTGGCAGCAAGCGAGCAGGTACAAGCGACCCATTTGGCCGAAGCCTTGTCGTTGCGGATGCTAGAGCGAAGGATGAATAAGTTGGGGATGGGTTAGTTATGCCTTTATCTTGGAACGACATTAAATCGCGCGCCCTTGCGTTTAGCAAAACA
>DZAT01000018.1:32748-34492 GCA_022736205.1 Thiomicrospira cyclica | reverse complement strand
AAGGCAACAGGGAAACCTGTAATCAGCAAACTAAAGGTGAAAACGAAAAAAAGTAGGGCTAAGAGTTCCATTGAGCGAAATTCCAGTTAAGCAATAGGTTCATACAATATTCACCACTCAAGCTGAATATCATATTGTGTAAAAACATGATCGGCTGAAAGCAGCGACATGCCGTCACTCATTGCTTGAGCAATCAACATACGATCAAAAGAATCTTTATGGTATGACGGCAAGGACTCTAAGGTTGCAATATTTTCTAGCGTTATTGGCAAAATCTGAATATGATTGTGCACCATGTTGTGCATAACAAGGGACTTAATCGACGTTTTAAGATTAAATTTTCCTAGCTGATGCTTAATTTGCATCTCCCATACAGATGCCATGCTTAAATACAAATCATGTTCGCCCGAGGTTAGAAGTTGCTTAACGCGTGTTGTTAACTGACTTTTGTCCATATTAAGCCACAAGAACACGTGTGTATCTAACAGCAATTTCATAACTTTCCTTCTAACCAAAAGCTATCGGGAAGCTGTTCATCAAAATTATCTGCTATGCTGATCTTGTCTTTAAAATACTCAAACGAAAAGGTGTTCTGTGCTACTGGCTTTTTTTGCATCGTTTCTGATGCCAGTTTACCGAGCTCAATAAAATAACGTGACAAACTCAAACCCGCTTGTGCAGCTTGTTGTTTGAACTGTTCTGCAATATCTTCTGGTAAATCAATGGTTAATTGCGCCATCACAAACCCCTTTTATAATTCATGTTTTTGTTCAACAGGTAATTCTGCATCCCGACCACGCCACGCCTGAAACGCACGGTAGCCAAAGGCAATCGCCGCTAAAAACAGTAAAGCATCACCCACCAGAATTAGCGACTTCACCCAGTAGACGCCAGCCAAGCCGCCTGCATCGCCAGAGCCTTCGTGCATAAGCCATGAGCGCGCAACGTAATCCCAGCCAAACCAACCGATCGCCGCAATCATGGGCAACAGCAGTAATACCACCCCCATTAAATCGACCAGCGCACGGGTTTTATCTTGCCGACGCGACGACCACACATCGACGCGCACATGGGCATTCGCCGTGAGCGTAACAGAAATACCCAGTAGTACCAATAAGGCATTCAGATAGAGCACCGCATCTTGCAACGCGCTCGAGCCAACCCCAAAACCATAACGTAATACCAACACACTACTTGCCAGTAACGCCAATCCCAACATTAACCAAGCTAACACGACACCTAAGCGCGTTAAGCTCGATTCAATCACCCTCACCACAGCAAGATTCCTTTATAATCTAGAAGCACATTCACATTGATCGCTATTTTACCCTAAAACAAGACAAACAAGCCCATCATGCCTACGCCTTATCGAATTGCTGTGACAGGTACGCCCTTACCGCCACTCACCTATCTCGGTGACGATACCCTAACCACAGGGTTGCGGGTGATTGTGCCTGTGGGTAATCGACAACAAGTGGGGCTGATTTTAGGTGTTGATGAAGCCCCTAGCGGCAAGTTTACCTTGCGCGACATTGTCGCGGTACTCGATGAAACCCTGCTGTGGACACCGCCAGAGCTTGCCTTGCTCGATTGGTGCAGCCGTTATTATCATGCCAATTGGGGACGTGTGCTCGAAACCGCGTTACCGACGGTATTGCGTCAAGCTAAAGTCGCCAAACCGAGTAAACGTCCGTTAAGTGTACAGCCCGCACAACCTAACCTTGTCACGCTCAACGATGAGCAA